>CAUTST010000034.1:0-16234 GCA_963540995.1 uncultured Streptococcus sp. | reverse complement strand
AAATACTGCTTTGTTAACTCATTCATCGGAATATCGTAAATATCTATTTTCATCTCACGAATCAGATGCAAGAGGACGTCCATCGGTCCTTCGTACTCAGCTACTTTAATCGTTAAATCTTCCATGGTCCCTCACTTACACGATGTTTATTCCATTTTGCGAGAATGACGCTTGTTTCAATCGTTCCGCTTAATACTTTATCTTCCATCTTTGTTAAATCTTCTAACATTTGGAATGTTTTATTTTCCCCACGGAACGAAGGTGAAATCGATAAGTATTTAATTACAATTGTGTCTGTAGTACTCTCTCCACCAATCAATCCGATAAAATTATCTTTTTCAGACTCTTTCCAGAGCCAGCATTTGATGGATGGATTTGTCGCGATTTCTTCAATTTCCTCTTGCAATCGTTTAAAGTCCTTGAATTCTGGGATGTAGGAAAGCAATCCCATTGCAATTTTTTTATTCGTTGCTGAATAAGGTACTAACAAATTCATTCCTCCTCGAGGTTCGTCTCTTAATATAATACAAGTACTTTTCGAACCAATGATTTGAACACTTCTTTAACGCGTTGTGTTGTTTCTACCACTTCTTCGTGGTTTAAGTTTGCTTGCATTCCTGCAGCTAAGTTTGTGATACATGAAATTCCAATCACTTTAATTCCAGCATGGTTTGCCACAATCACTTCAGGAACGGTTGACATACCCACAGCATCCCCACCCACAGCTTGTGTGAAGCGAATTTCTGCTGGTGTTTCATAAGTTGGTCCAGAGTATCCCATGTATACTCCTTCTTTAATATGAATGTTTAATTCTTTAGCTGCTTTACGAACCACTTCTTGTCCGTATTCGTGGTACGCATGGCTCATATCAGGGAAACGAGGTCCAAAGCGGTCGTCGTTTGGTCCGATTAATGGGTTTGTACCAGTGTAGTTAATTTGATCTGTAATAATCATTAAGTCTCCTGGTTCAAATGTTGGGTTTGCACCACCTGCTGAGTTTGTAACGATAATCGTTTCAACATCTAATAGTTTCATTAAACGAATTGGGAACGTTACTGTTTCCATGTCGTAACCTTCATAGTAGTGGAAACGTCCATCCATGATTAAAACGAGTTTTCCTTCTAATTCACCATATACAAGACGGCCAGCATGACCGACTACTGTTGATACTGGAAAATTCGGAATATCTTTATAGTCAAAGATTAATGGGTTTTTTACTTCTCCAGCAAGTTCACCAAGACCTGATCCTAAAATCATACCGAAGTCAATGTGACCAATGCCTTTTTCCTGTAAAAACGTTTTTGTTTCAACTAATTGTTCGTATTTGCTCATGTTGTTCCCTCTTTCTGTATTAGTTTAATTCTTTTAGGAAGCTTGTTCCGTTACCCGTTGACGCCACTCCAAAGTTTTCGCTGATAGTTTCTGCGATATCGCTGAAGTGACCTTCTGGTAAGTGTGTTGGGTGTTTCAATGATTTGCTGATGGCTAACACTGGAATGTACTCACGAGTATGGTCTGTTCCTTTGAACGTTGGGTCATTACCGTGGTCAGCAGTAATAATTAGTAAATCATCTTCTTGCATATTTTCTACGATTTCTGGAATACGAGCATCAAACGCTTCTAATGCTTCACCGTATCCTTTCGTATTACGACGGTGTCCATAAACCGCATCGAAGTCTACTAAGTTTAAGAAACTCATACCAGTGAAGTCTTTCTTCAATACTTCTACTAGCTTATCTACGCCATCCATATTGTCCTTTGTACGAACGAATTCAGTAATCCCTTGTCCGTTGAAGATGTCGTTAATTTTACCGATTGCAATCACATCAAATCCATCTTTCTTCAAGAAGTCTAATGTGGTTTCACCAAATGGACTTAACGCATAGTCATGACGGTTTGAAGTTCTTTGGAAGTTACCTGGTTCACCTACATAAGGACGTGCAATAATACGACCAATCATGTATGGATCGTCTTTTGTAATTTCACGAGCGTATTCGCAAATACGGTATAACTCTTCAAGCGGGATAATCTCTTCATGCGCTGCAATTTGCATGACAGGGTCTGCAGAAGTATAAACGATTAAATCGCCTGTTTCCATTTGGTGTTTACCGTAATCATCAATAACAGCTGTTCCACTATATGGTAAGTTACATACAATTCCTCTTCCTGAAAACTCAGAAATACGGTCCAATAATTCTTGTGGGAAACCATCGGGGAATACACGGAAAGGCGTTTTAATATTTAATCCCATTAATTCCCAGTGACCTGTCATTGTATCTTTTCCTACAGAAACTTCTTCTAATTTAGTGTAGCTTCCTTCTGGATGTTCTACTGGTGGAACTGTTTTTAAAGGAGCGATATTTCCTAAACCATAACGTTGCATATTTGGTACATGTAAGCCCACCGTTTCAGAAATATGACCTAGAGTATGTGAACCTGCATCATCAAATTTTGCAGCATCTGGTGCTTCTCCAATCCCTACAGAGTCCATTACAATGACATGTATTCTTTTAAATTTCATAATTTTCATCTCCAACTATTTTTTTACGAACGAGGATGTGCTTGTTTATAAATTTCCTTCATTCGTTCATTTGTAATATGTGTATAAATTTGTGTCGTACTAATATCTGAGTGCCCGAGTAATTCCTGTACGATTCGAAGGTCGGCACCCGCTTCTAAAATATGTGTTGCAAAGGAATGGCGCAACGTATGTGGGCTCACTTCCTTTGTAATCATCGCCGTCTGAACAATTTTCTTCAAATTCTTCCAGAAGCCTTGACGTGTAAATGGTCCGCCACGATGATTTAAAAATAAGACATTCGACATCTTCTTTTCATCTTCTAATGCGGGACGGGCATACTCCAAATAATTTTGAATCCACTTGGTTGCTTCTTGACCGATTGGTATAATGCGCTGCTTATTTCCTTTCCCAATCGTTTGTAAAAATCCAAGCTCTAGATGCAAATCACTGAGTTCTATACTGATTAATTCGCTCACCCGCATCCCTGTTGCATATAAGAGTTCCAGCATAGCCTTGTCTCTTAGTCCTAAAACCGTTGATGTATCTGGTACCTCCAGCAATCGATTTACTTCGTCGATACTGAGCGCTTTTGGCAACTGCTTCTTCGGTTTAGGAGGATGAATTTGCTGGGTTGGGTCTTTTTCAATCATGCGCTCCTGCACGAGAAACTGGAAGAATTTCTTCAAACAACTAATCATGCGACTCGTTGAACTAACGGCGTACTCATCTTTCTTTAGCTTTTGAAGAAAGAGCACCATCGTTGTATGGTCCACATCTTCTAGACGTGTCACCTTTTGTTCTTCTAAAAACTTGGAAAACTTCTCCAAGTCTCGTTTATAGCTCATAACGGTATTCTCAGATAGCCCTTGAACAGCAATACTATCCAAAAAATAGTGTATTTCTTTCATCTTCTATCCTTCCTTTTGCTGGCAACTTTTACAAATTCCATGGAAAGTTAGGCGATGATCCAGTACTTGGAACTGGAATTGCTCAAGTACTTTTTGTTCGACATCAATCAGTAAATCCTCTTCGACTTCTTGAATTTGACCGCATTTCACACATAACAGATGATGCGCAAAATGACGATTAACGGTTTGTTTTAGATGATAACGGCCAATACCATCATCAAACAGATTTCTAGAAATGATTCCTAAGTCCGTTAAAATTTCCAATGTTCGATATACGGTAGCTAGTCCAATATCTGGGTACTTCTGCTTCACAAACATGTAAATTTCTTCAGCTGTCAGGAGTTCATTCAGATGTTCTAGAAGAATTTCTACTGTTGCCTGTCTTTGCAGGGTCAGCTTAAAACCTTCTTCTTGTAATTTCTTTTGAATCCCTTCAATAGAAATAGATGACAAGCGACTCGCCTCCACTCATTATTCTTCAATCAGATGGATAAATCCTTCCTCTTGTGTAATTCGTTTTGCTTTTAATAAATTACCAATGGCACGTTTAAATTGCCCTTTACTAATCCCAAAAATCTCTTTGATGGTCTTTGGGTCTGTTTTATCCCAATAAGGAAGTGTTCTTGTTGGACGATTCTTCAACATCGCCACAATCATCTCTGCATCGTCTCCAATCGCTTCGTGAGCACGTGGACGCATCGATACATTCAGCACACCATCTGGACGCACCCCAATGACACGTACTGTAATTTCTTCCCCAAGCGTTGGTTCGTACATTCGCTCTGAAGGATGCAAGAATAACTTATACCCTTCTGGTGTGATGATGGTCGTTCCTACAAGTCTCACTTGTGTTACCGTTCCAGTAAGGTCTTTATTGAGTTGTCCTTTATGACCACGAATGACTTTCTCGTTTAATGCCTGTCCGTCTCCCATCGTTGCCCATGTACGATCTTTCTTGTCTTTTGTTAGAGTGACATATAAACGATTATTTTTCTTTGGCCATAATTCTTTCATACTTGGAAGTTCATCCAATGAAACTACCATATCTTTATCTTCTAAACCAATATCTACGAAAACCCCTAAGTCTTTTCTGACTTGAGTCACGCTTGCCCATCCATAACTTTCATTTGTTACTTCTGGAACCTTTAAGGTGAAGACTTTTTTACGGGAAGAATTCTCATATAAGAATCCCGTTACTACATCCCCAATTTTGAGGGAAGCTGTAGTTTCGTCTTTTTTTAGACGGAATGTTTCTCCACTCTTTTGAACGAAAAAGTACTTTTCATTTTCATCCGTAATAATGGCTTGAACAACACTCGATAATTCACTAGTCATAACAAACCCCCTTCTTCTACATTTGTCCTTTTATTTTACCACAAAATAGGGCTTACAGTCATTTCTAGCCTGTATTTTTGACCTATTTCTTATCGATGATGATGGATTCTTTAACAGACTTTCACAAACACGATCGATTTCATAGAAAAAAGGTTTGAACAAACCTTTTAGATTCGTTCAAACCTTTCATTTTTTATGAATTATAAGCGAGCAACTTTCATCATGTTTGTTGTACCTTTAATTCCTAAAGGAACACCAGCAGTGATGATGACTAAGTCGTTTTCTTTAGCAGTGTGGTAGTCACGTACTGCTTGAAGACATAATTCAAACATTTCGTCAGTTGATTTAGCACGATCAACAACCACTGGTTTAACACCCCAGATTAATGCTAATGCGCGTTGTTGACGTTCTGTTGAAGTTACACCTAAGATTGTTGCGTCAGGACGGAATTTAGAAATCATTTTCGCGGTATGTCCTGATTCAGTTGCAGCAACGATCGTTTTCACTTTTAAGTTTTTAGCTGTATGTGCTACTGAACGACCAATCGCTTCAGCTACATCGTTTTCGTCGAATGCTTTTAATTTGAATTTGTCACGTACACGGATTTCTTGTTCTGTACGAACACAGATATTTGCCATTGTATGAACAGCTTCAACTGGGTAATCCCCTGCTGCAGATTCACCAGATAACATAACTGCATCTGTACCATCGAAGATAGCGTTCGCTACGTCACCAACTTCCGCACGTGTTGGACGTGGGTTACGTTGCATTGAATCTAACATCTGAGTAGCAGTAATAACTGGTTTACCTAAAGTGTTACATTTCTTAATTAACATTTTTTGAACGATTGGAACTTCTTCCGCTGCGATTTCAACACCCATGTCTCCACGAGCAACCATTAAACCGTCAGATAATGCTAAGATTTCATCAATATTGTCGATACCTTCTTGGTTTTCGATTTTTGGAATAATTTGAATGTGAGTAGCATCATATTCTTTTAATAAATCGCGAATTTCTTGAACGTCTGAAGCACGACGAACGAAGCTTGCTGCGATGAAGTCGATATCATTTTCAATACCGAAGATAATATCTGCACGGTCTTTTTCAGTGATACCAGGTAATTTTGTTTTAACGCCAGGAACGTTAATCCCTTTTTTGTTTTTAACAACACCACTGTTGTTTACAACGCAGACGATTTCGCCATTTGCATGATCCACTTCAGTAACCGCTAAACCTACTAAGCCATCATCTACTAAGATAATTGAACCAGGTTTAACATCGTTGATTAATTCTGGATAAGTGATAGAGAATTTTTCTTTTGTTCCTAAAACTTCAGTCATTGAAATACGAACAACATCACCAGTGTGGAATTCAATCGCACCATTTTCCATATCATGTGTACGGATTTCTGGCCCTTTTGTATCTAAAAGAATCGCAATAACGCGTCCTGTTTCTTTACGGATTTTTTTGATTGTGTTGATACGAGCTAAATGTTCTTCATGGTCACCATGTGAGAAGTTTAAACGCGCAACGTTCATTCCTGCTTCTGCTAATGCTGCTAATTTTTCTGGTGCCTCACTAGCTGGTCCAATGGTACATACGATTTTAGTTCTTTTCATTTGTTGTTAACTCCTTTTGTTTAGAATGAAATTTCTTTATTTAGTTGATACAACTCTAAGTTAGGTAAATGTTTGCCGTTTGCTAATGTTTCAACGATATCGCTGTAAATAATTTCTCCAGCTTTAACGCCGACACACACGCCACCAATATCTTCTTTTAATAAATCGATTGCTTTAGCACCCATACGGCTCGCGAGAACACGGTCACGCGCACTTGGAGAACCACCACGTTGTACGTGTCCAAGTACTGTAACACGAGTGTGGAAATCACTATCGTATTCACGTAGTTTCTTCGCAAGTTCGTCCCCTGACATGACACCTTCTGCAAGAAGGATTAATGTATGTTTCTTACCGTTTAGGCGGCCTTGTTTGATTTCTTTAGCCACTTGAGCTAAATCGAAATCATGTTCAGGAATTAAAATTTGTTCTGCACCACTGGCAACCCCTGTCCAAAGCGCAATATCTCCAGCACGACGACCCATTACTTCAACGATAAACGTACGAACGTGTGATGTCGCAGTATCACGAAGACGGTCTAATGCTTCTAATACAGTATTGATTGCAGTATCAAAACCAATTGTATAATCCGTACCTGGAATATCGTTATCGATTGTTCCTGGAACCCCAACAGTTGGGAATCCAAGTTTTGTTAAAGCAACGGCACCTTGATAGCTTCCGTCACCACCGATAACAACAAGACCTTCAATACCGAATTTCTTTAATTGTTCGATTCCTTTTTCTTGACCTTCACGGTTTGCGAATTCAGGATAACGTGCAGAATACAAGAATGTACCCCCACGACCAATCATATCACTTACGTCTGATGGATTTAATTTACGAATATCACCAGCTACTAAACCGGCATATCCATAGTTAATCCCATAGACTTCAAACCCTTCATAAATACCCTTACGTACAATCGCACGTACAGCGGCATTCATCCCTGGAGCATCTCCTCCACTTGTTAAAACAGCAATGCGTTTCACAAAGATTCACCTCTTAGATTATTTTTTAACTGGAACAAGCCCATTTGTTATTATTTTATCACTTTTTTTTACAAAAGTCTTTCATTTTCATAAACTTTTTCATTTTACAATTTTTATACATTCTTTATCTAAAATGTCGATAAGAATAGGAATTAACTTCGATTCAAGGTTTACACCGTTTCCAAAAGAATTCTTGACGAGCGTTTTACTATTCACGAGGAATAATTCAACAGGTGTGACCCCTTTATACTTCTCGACTAATTGCTTAATGTGAGCGTAAACCTCAGCGTTATGTTTTTCAGGACGAATCGCGATTTGCAACCTTTTAGTTGAATCTTCGAGTAACTTATCAGCAAAACTCATTGGATACATGCGGTTTAATTGCAATTGCCATTGCCCCTTTTGCCCTTTCTTCACACGACCTTCCATAAAGACCAATGTGTTTTCTTGAAGGTATTGATACACTTCGGCAAGTGTTGACGGGAAGACAACCACATCGATTATCCCTGAAGCATCTTGAAGCGTTACATACGCCATCTGCTCCCCTTTTCTTGTTGAAATCTTTCGGATACCAACGATTAATCCAATACAACGAATATAACCTTCTTCAAACACTGTCTGAACCGGAGTTATAAAACCACTGTTGACAAGTGATTTATATTTATTCGATGGATGCGGAGAAACGGAGAAGCCAAGCACTTCAATTTCTTCTTTAATGCGTTGTAGGAGTGGCTCCTCTTCTAACTGTGTAAAAGTAACCTCTAAGTCCTCGTCAAGTGATAAATTCAACCCATGGAACTTCACACTCTTAACAACGGCATCGACATTCGCCTTCAGCGTTGCTCTTGTTTCATCAAATTCATCAAAGGCCCCTGCGTTAATTAACGCCAATAATAGCGGTTCTTTCGTATATTGAGCGCCCATCCGGTACGCAAAGTCTTGGAATCCTTTGAACGGTCCGTACTCATAACGATTCTTCACGATACTTTCAACAAAGTCTCGACGAATCCCCTTAATATTATTGAGTCCTACAACAACACCATTATCGTCTGCCACAAAGTCAGCAACACTACGGTTGATACTTGGCGGGAAAATCTTAATTCCTAACTGACGCGCCTCAACAAGATAATCTTGTAATTTTGCTGACTTCGCACTTGCATTTTGGAATAAAGCGGTAAAGAACGCTGTTGGATAATTTGCCTTTAAATACGCTAATTGATACGACAACATCGCATAAGCCACCGCGTGAGATTTGTTAAATCCATAGTTGGCAAACTTCTCGATATAATCATAAACCGTCTCAGCATCTTCTTTCTTATATCCTTTTGAAAGTGCTCCTTGAACAAATTTTTCTTTTTGTGCAGCAATCGCATCACTATTCTTCTTCCCGATGGCACGACGTAAAATATCTGCTTCCCCAAGAGTGAATCCAGCCATTTCACTAGCGGCCTGCATCACTTGTTCTTGGTAGACCAAAATACCGTATGTCGGCTCAAGAATCTTTTGAAGAGAACCGTGCGGATACTGAACGATTTCTGTTCCATTTTTACGATTGATATAGCGCGGAATTTGTTCCATTGGGCCAGGACGATACAGTGCCAATACAGCTACTAAATCTTCGAAAGCGGTTGGTTTCATCTCTTTCAACACGCGACGAATCCCATCTGACTCGAATTGGAAAATTCCATTCGTTTGTGCCTTTTGGAAAAGTTCAAACGTACGCGCATCGTCTAAAGGAATTTTCGTAATATCCAATGCCTTCTTCGTAATTTTTTGCGTCTGTTGAATTGCCTTATGAAGCAATGTCAAGTTACTTAACCCTAGCAAGTCCATCTTTAGAAGACCCACTTTTTCAACAGCTTGCATCGCATACTGTGTCAGCATCCAATCGTCCTCATGTAATGCTGTTGAGTATCCCTTATCTCGTTTCATTAACGGAACTGTCTTCGTTAACTCCTCTTGCGATAACACGACACCGGCAGCATGGACTGATGAATGACGTGGAAGTCCTTCGAGTGCTCTGGCCACTTGATAAAGCTTACGATTCCGCTCACTACTTTCTACATGTTCTCTAAACGCCTTATTTTCTTTATAGGTCTGCTCTAGCGTTACTTTCCCTTGAGCAATATTATTTGAAAACTTCTGAACCGTAATGATGTTTTCTCCAAAGACTTTACATACATCGCGAATCACTTGTTTAGCCCCTAGCGTACCAAACGTCACGATTTGCGCTACATTTTGATTTCCATATTTTGAAACGATATAGGCTAAAATATCTTCCCTTTTATCATCCGGAAAATCCAAGTCAATATCGGGCATTGTATACCGTTCACGATTTAAGAACCGTTCAAATAGCAAGTTGTAACGAATCGGATCAACGCCTGTAATATGCAAGAGGTACGAAACAAGCGAACCCGCAGCAGAACCACGACCAGCCCCTGTTTGAATCCCTTGTTCACGCGCATGACGCATAATGTCCCAAACGATAAGGAAGTAATCATCAAACCCCATCTCATGAATCACAGCTAATTCTTCTTTAACACGATTTACATAAACAGGTGTTGTCACACCCATTTCAAGCATGGACGCTTCACATAATTCGTAAAGAAATTGTGCGCTTGTCTTTCCTTGTGGAACCTTGAATTTTGGAAGCATTGTATCTTGTAGAGGAATTTTCACGGCTAAATCGCTTGTAAAGTGTTCTAGATTTGATAACAACACTCCATCTTCTGCCAATTGGAAAACTTTCGTCATCGAAGTGGCTTCCGGTAAAGATTCGCTTCCTGTTGCATCTTCTTGTGTAAACGAGAGTGTTTCTCCTAATCGAATTGCTTGTAACACTTTCCATGGGAAATAATCGGTTGTATTTAAATAACGAGAGCTACTAAACGCAACTGGAATCACTCCAGATGCTTCAATCCCCAAACGCATCAGTTGGAACTCACCGCGTTCTACCATTTCACGTGTAATCCCTACAGCAATTTCTACTCCAGAGAACTCTTCCTTCACAGAACGAAGAACGGCTTCCTGTCTACCTTTTGAATGAGCAGCAACCCATTCACTATCCATCGGAGGAAGCACAATTTTTACATCTGTACTATGACTATTAATCCACTCTGTCATTTCGTTTGTCCAAGTTAAGCCTTGTTGATAGAGGGTTGAGAGTTTTAGGAGGGATTCATACCCCTTTTCGCCTTTTGCATAAACGATTACCATTTCTTTTTTAGAGGAATCACTCTTCCAAGGTACTTCGAAAGTACATCCTAAAATCGGTTGAATTCCATTTTTGATACAACGCTCATAAAATTCAACAGCACCGTGTAGAACTCCATCATCGGTTAAAGCGAGTTGCTTATATCCTAATAATTTTCCAGTTTCTACATATGCATTTAAACGAATCGTACTCTTCAGTAACGAATAGCTACTGAATACTTGTAATGTTGTAAATGGCATAGGGCTCCTCCTCTCATATTTGTCGCTTTATTATAGCATATCTTCCCCTTTCGTGCTCCCATTTGGAAAGTTTTCTAGCCCATCTATTGTCAAAAGAAAGTCTTCTGTACTATAATGAGAAATGAAAGAAGGGTTGTCCGTGAAATATATTGTTACCATCGTATGGGGATTGATACTTAGCCAAGTGACTTATTATTTAGGAAGTGCACTCTCTCAAACACCTTACAACGTACAAAGCGCCGTAATCGTAGGAGTGCTCGTAACTGCAGCTATCTTTATCATCCAACACGTATTTATGCAATCAAAAGAAAACAGAAGTTAAGCTTTCAAACTTAACTTCTGTTTTTTTATTTGCTTTAACACTTCGAATTTACACGCTTTTTGCACGTTGAAATTCTATCTATCACAAAATCACACTAGAAGAAGTTATTACTTCATCTTTTATGTAGAAGCTTCACACTTTAGGAAAGACTGGAAGCTTTCGATAGGTGCATTATCTGTGGGAACTCCTTTACGGAACATACTGCAGATAATCCTTTTTTCTTCGGTGGGCACATATTTTCGTACACCAGCTGAATAGTCAACAGAATCATAAAATTTATTAAATACAATGTATATTCAGTGATGATAGCGGTATAATTACTTTAAAAATTGTATAGGAGAACAATATCTATGAAAAAAATACACTCTATAAAAGAATTTGTTAGTTATTGTGTTGCATATCATTTTTTTTGGATAATATTATCGTTTATAGCTTTAGTAGTGGATCCCCCTAAACCAGATAATTATAATATTATGACTTCAGAATCGAACTTCATAATTCTTTTTTTCATTTTCAGTGGAATATACTTACTACCACTATTCCCACTAATTTCCATTAATAAACAAATTTCCACCGTAAAAATTTTACTCTCGTTCATGTTTATTTCTACAATCACATTTATGATGCTATACTTTCAGCAACATTACTTTGGTTCTTTTGAATCATATAGTATATTCTTAGAATATCTATTAATCCCAGCTTGGCAAACTCTAATTTTCTCTCTCGGTTTATATTTTATAAAAAATTAATCGAAGCTAATTTTCTTTCAATTAGCTTCGATTATTTTCAGTTATTAGTCATTTAGAAAGGTTGCTATATAAATCGCACAAAAAGACCGAAGGCAAAGTTCGCGCGGTCCAATCTCATCGAATGTAAATTTACACTAGTAAGCACTCACGAAGAATATTACCCTTCTTTTGGCAATGTTTCGTATAAAGCACAAAAAGACCAAGGTCAAACGAAGAACCATAGGGATTCTATGGTAGAAGTAATAGCGATTCGTAACCGATGTGAATTACTGACTCTGGAAATTCATTTCCAAGAGTCAGTTTGAAGCTCGGTAGGATTGAGACAAAAGGTTCAATCCGGTACAGCTATTATCTCTACCATGAAGACATCCCTATGGTTCGTATTTAGACCACCAATATCACTTCTCACTCTTATCTTCACTGAACAGTTCAGCCTCTATTAAGAACGTTCCCATTTTTAGAAATGTTTCTGTATAAATTGCACAAAAGACCAAGGTCAAACGAAGAACCATAGGGATTCTATGGTAGAAGTAATAGCGATTCGTAACCGATGTGAATTACTGACTCTGGAAATTCATTTCCTAGAGTCAGTTTGAAGCTCGGTAGGATTGAGACAAAAGGCTCAATCCGATACAGCTATTATCTCTACCATGAAGATATCCCTATGGTTCGAAGTTAGACCGAAGGTCTTTTATTATTTTATTTATGCACAAACATTGCGTCGCCAAAACTAAAGAAGCGATAACGTTCTTCGATAGCATGCTGATACGCTTCTAGTGTGAATTCGCGTCCTAGATAAGCACTGACAAGCATCACCAGCGTTGATTTTGGCAAGTGGAAATTCGTTACAAACGCATCCACCACACGAAACTCATATCCAGGTGAAATAAAAATATCCGTCCATCCACTCGCAGCCACCACATGCCCATCATTATCTCTAGCAACGGTTTCTAACGTACGAATCGAAGTCGTTCCGACAGCAATTACTCGTTTACCAGCTTTCTTTGTCGCTTCAATCATATCCGCAGTTTCTTTAGATACATTGTAATACTCAGAATGCATCTTATGGTCTTCTAGTGAATCCACCGAAACGGGTCTAAAAGTTCCAAGACCAACATGCAATGTGACGGGAACAATATTGACTCCCTTATCACGGATTTGTTGCATTAACTCTTCTGTAAAGTGCAATCCAGCTGTTGGTGCTGCCGCAGATCCATTTTCTTTTGCATACACTGTTTGATAACGTTCTTTATCTTCTAAACGTTCCTTGATATAAGGTGGTAATGGCATTTCACCAAGAGACTCCAACACTTCTAGGAATACTCCTTCGTAAGAAAACTCAATGATACGTCCACCTTGTTCTAATTCTTCAACAACGGTTGCTTTCAATCGGCCATCTCCAAAAGAAACAACACTACCCACTTTCATCCGTTTTGCAGGTTTCACTAGCGTTTCCCACTTGTCGCCTTCCGTATTCGTTAACAGTAGAACCTCAATATGAGCGCCCGTTTCAACTTTTGTCCCATAAAGACGTGCTGGCAATACACGCGTGTTATTGACAACCAGTGTATCTCCTTCTTCCAACTCTTCTAAAAGGTCAGAAAAATGTTTGTCTTCAATGGTATGTGTTGTTTTATCCACCACTAATAAACGTGAAGACGTACGGTCTTTTAATGGGGTTTGCGCGATTAATTCTTCGGGTAAATCGAAGTCAAAATCTTTTGTTGTATAGTTCATTTCTATTTCCTTCCTTACGATAAAGGATATAAGCGCCCTAAGTGAGCATATCCTTCAGGCGTCACCACACGACCGCGTGATGTCCGTTTTAAAAATCCAATTTGCAATAAATACGGTTCATACATATCTTCGATGGTCTCTGCATCTTCTGAAATATTGGCCGCAATGGCCCCTAGTCCAACTGGGCCACCATCGTATAAATCAATCATCGCCGTTAACAATTTACGGTCAATATGGTCTAACCCTTTTTCATCGACACGTAAGACCTTCAATGCTTGCTGCGTAATCTCTTTTGAAATCATACCTTCTTCGTACACTTGAGAAAAGTCACGTACACGTTTCAAGAGACGGTTGGCAATACGCGGTGTTCCACGAGAACGAAGCGCAATCTCAAGAGCTGCCTCATCTTTAATTTCACTATCAAAAACATTCGCACTGCGTTTTACAATCTCAGAAAGTGAAGCCTCATCGTAATACTCCATATGCTCCACAATTCCAAAACGGTCACGAAGCGGTGCAGAAAGAGCCCCTGCACGAGTTGTCGCCCCAATCAATGTGAACGGCGGCAACGGAAAATGGACTGGATGCGCAGTTGGCCCTTGACCAACCACGATATCTACGAAGAAATCTTCCATCGCAGAATACAACATCTCTTCAACGACACGCGGTAAACGGTGAATCTCATCGATAAACAAGACATCTCCAGCTTCTAAGTCGTTTAAGAGCGCCACTAAGTCACCTGGGCGTTCAATCGCTGGCCCACTCGTTGTCTTAATGCCAACTTCTAATTCGTTGGCAATTACCATCGCTAAGGTCGTCTTTCCAAGTCCTGGAGGTCCGTATAGCAATACGTGATCCAAGGCTTCTGAACGACTACGCGCCGCTTGAATATAGATTGCCAGTTCTTCTTTGACTTTTTGTTGACCGATATATTGTTGCAACGTCTGTGGTCTCAGTGATAATTCGGCTTCTACTTCCCCTTCGTCAAGCGGGTTTTGATCAATAAAACGTTCTTCCTCCACGATAATCCTCCATTATTTCATCAATAGTTTAAAGGCCACTTTTAATGCCTCTTGAGTTGTACTTGGTGCAGCAGCTTCTAGCAACTTCCAAATCTTCGTAATTTCTTTTGCAGAATAACCAAGGCCCATTAAGGCTTCTTTAGCTTCTTCAAGAGTAGCTTGGTTTGTTGAGGCAACTACTTTAGTCGATTCTTCCGGAACTGCTTCAAACTTCCCTTTCAAGTCTAAAATAATTTGTTGTGCGGTTTTCTTTCCAACACCAGGGAATTTTGTTAAATAAGTGACATTCCCGCTTTCTACAGCATTCACGAACCCTTCAGTATCGTCATTTGCTAAAATACTCATCGCACTCTTTGGACCGATACCAGATACGCTAATTAACCGTTGGAATAATTCGCGTTCTTCGCTGGAAATAAAACCATATAAGGTTATTGAATCCTCACGAACTACCTGTTGTAATAAAACTTTAATATGTTTCTTCAGAGAATCTTGTAGACGGTATGGGTTTGCAAAAACCACTTGATACCCTACGCCATGCACATCGACAACAATCGCTGTTGGTAAGATATGCGCCAACTCTCCATTTAAATATTCATACATGAATGATGCTCCTTTTTTATGTCTATATCAGTACAATTCTAGCATAACAGGAAGGTCTAGGGCAAATGTCTGTTCGCATATTGTTCAAAAAAAGCAGCCTCTTTTCAAAGAGACTGCCTATAAAAGTTAAGTTTTAAGTTTTAATTATGCATTTAATAATGCTTCAGCTTGTTTTTCAAGTCCTGCTACTACTTCATCACTTAAAGTCACAACGCCTGTTCCCCAAGCTTCAGGGTTAATTGTTGCAGCTGTGAAATCACCCACTACTTGCATGCGAATGAATGGTAATAATGCATTATAAATTGCAAATAATGATTCATGACCTCCTCCAGCCATTGCTGATACTGTTACAACTTTATCTTGTAGAATTGAAGGTCCACCTGGGTTTGATAAATCAAGTGCACGGCTCATCCAGTCTAATAAGTTTTTCACTGTTCCAGGAATTGAAAAGTTATATACTGGTGAGAAAATCCATACTGCATCCGCTTTTCCGAATGCATCACGAGCTGCTTGTACTTCAGGTAATACTGGAGTTTCTAAGTCTTGGTTCATTAATGGAAGGTTTGAGTAATCTAGGTAAGTGACTGTTGCTTTTCCTTCCAAAATACGTTCTGCTTTTTCTGCCAATTGGTGATTGAAGCTACCTTTACGTAAACTACCTACTACAAATAAAATATTTTTCATATTCTTTTCCTCTTTTCGTATATGATTTAACCAAGAAAGTGACGTCTTCTTCCTTGGGTTAATATAAGAATACCATCACTTGAACGTTAAAGCAATTTATTTGCTCAGAAAAATTATTTTTATTTTTTTAGTAAATTATCTCTTAGAAACGGCGATATCACGCTGTTTCTAAAGATAAATTTAAAATATCATTATAATGTATACGTTATAATGATAAAAAATTTTTTTAGTTAAATTGAAATACGAAAATTCGAATGAGTTCGCCATCGCAGGACCAAAACTTCGCACTGTGAAGTTT
>CAUTST010000033.1:0-16575 GCA_963540995.1 uncultured Streptococcus sp. | reverse complement strand
ACCATCGTCGATAACAACGATTACATCGCCTACGCGTGCTACTGTACCTTCTTGAACTTTAACTTCTAATACTTTACCACTTACTGGAGAAGGAATTTCTTCTACAGATTTGTCGTTTTGTACTTCGAATAAAATATCATCTTCTTGAATTGTATCTCCGACTTTAATGTCGATTTTTACGATTTCGCCTTCTGCGATACCTTCACCGATATCAGGCATTTTAAATTGGAAAGCCATGCTTGTACATCCCTTCTTATTTTTATAAAGCTCTAAAGAGCGCACTCATGCGAGGGCTCTTTAGGATGAAATTTGTTGAATTAGAAGTTCACTGTTTCGCGAACTTTAGCTTCAATATCGCTAGCATTTGGTAACCAGTCGTTTTCTGCTTGACCAAATGGGAAGATTGTATCTGGAGCTGCAACACGTCCGATTGGAGCTTCTAAGTTTAAGATTGCGCGTTCAGCAATTTCAGACATAACCATTGCGCCGATACCAGCTTGACGTTGTGCTTCTTGAACAACAACTACGCGACCAGTTTTTTCAACTGATGCTAAGATTGTGTCTAAGTCTAATGGAGAAACAGTACGTAAATCGATAACTTCTACTGAGATTCCTTCTTTTTCTAAGTTCTCAGCAGCTTTAACTGCTTCACGAACCATTGCGCCGTAAGTAATTACAGATACGTCTTTACCTTCACGAGTTACTGCTGCTACTCCTAGAGGAACTGTGTATTCTCCTTCTGGAACTTCTTCACGGAATGAACGGTATAGTTTCATATGTTCTAAGTAAACAACTGGGTCGTTGTCACGAATAGCTGAGATTAATAACCCTTTTGCATCGTATGGGTTTGAAGGGATAACCACTTTCAAACCTGGTGATTGAGCTACTAAACCTTCTAAGTTATCTGAGTGTAATTCAGGAGTGTGTACCCCACCACCAAATGGCGAACGGAATACGATAGGCATTTGACGAGTTCCACCCATACGGTAACGTGTACGAGCTGCTTGAGCTACCACGCTATCCATTACTTCGAAAACGAATCCGAAGAATTGGATTTCAGGAACTGGACGGTAACCTTCTAATGCTAAACCGATTGCTAAACCACCGATACCAGATTCTGCTAAAGGAGTATTGAACACGCGGTCTTCACCGAATTCATCTTGAAGCCCTTGAGTCGCACGGAAAACCCCACCGTTTTTACCAACGTCTTCCCCGAAAATTAGGACATTTTCATCACGTTTTAATTCAACAGCCAAAGCGTCTGTGATGGCTTGAATCATTGTCATTTGTGCCATAATTATTTACTCTCCTTTGCTTTAAAGTATTCGATTTGTTCTTTAATAACGTTTGTTGGTTCTTCAAACATTGTTTCTAAGAAGAATGAAACTTTTTGTTTAGGTTGTTTGTCAGCCTCTTTAATCGCTTCTTTGATTTCTTCTTTTGTTGCTTCGATTACTTCGTTTTCTTTTTCTTCTGACCATAAGCCTTTAGCTGTTAGGTAGTTACGGAAACGAATTAATGGATCTTTCTTAGCCCATTCGTCTTGAATTCCTTCTGGTTGGTAACGAGTTGGGTCGTCACCTGATAATGTATGAGGACCATAACGGAAGCAGATTGTTTCGATTAACACAGGCCCGTTTCCAGCAACTGCGTATTCACGAGCTTTTTTAGTTACAGCGTAAACTGCTAATGGGTCCATACCATCTACTTGGATACCAGGAATACCAGCAGCAACTGCTTTTTGAGCTAATGTTGGAGCAGCTGTTTGTAACTCACGAGGAGTTGAAATTGCCCAACCATTGTTTTGGATAAAGAATACTGCAGGAGCTTTATATGCACCAGCGTAGTTAATACCTTCATAGAAGTCCCCTTGTGAAGATCCTCCGTCACCAGTATAAGTTACAGCAACGTTTTTCTTACCACGTTTTTTAAGACCTAAAGCAACACCAGCAGCTTGTACATATTGTGCGCCGATGATGATTTGTGGTGGTAAAGCTTTTAATGATTCTGGGTACATGTTACCTGCAACATGTCCACGAGACCATAAGAATGCTTGCGATAATGGTAAACCGTGTTTTACTAATTGTGGAACATCACGGTAACCAGGTAATAGAACGTCATCTTTCTCAATAGCTTTGATAGAAGCTAATTGTGAAGCTTCTTGTCCAGCTGTTGGAGCGTAGAAACCTAAACGTCCTTGACGGTTTAACGCAGTTGAACGTTCGTGTAAAATACGTGACCATACCATGTCTGTCATTAATTCAACTAATTCATCGTCAGATAAATCTGGTACTAAGTCAGGATTTACAACTTTTCCTTCTGCGTCTAACACTTGAACCATTTCAAAGTTCGTGTTATTTGGTGTGAAAAGTGCATCGAGATTGAATTTTTTCTTCGTTGCCATACTTCTTTTTTCCCCTTTTCTATAAGAAATTGTGCTTAACAGAAAAAACAGGTAGTAAAAACTGTACTATTTCGTCTGCTATCGTATAATAATTTAACAAACTTTTGTGAATTATGCAAGTAAAGAAGACTTTATAGAGCGTTTATGTTAACTTTGTGAAAAAAGTCCCACTATCTTACGCTAAATAAAGTCTTTTTTTATTCTTATTTGTTCAATTATTTTTCTGTTTTCATCTATTTTCAGTAATAAAATTGTTCATTTTCACAATAAAACTGTACTAGTACTCACGCGAAAACTGTACTATTATTTTAAAACAGTTTAAGTTGTTTATAGAGTCTACTTGTCTTTTCAAGATGCGAAACTGTGAGTCCTATCAATCTTATCGGGCGTTCTTCCATCATTTCTTCAAACAGTTGCAGTCCAATTGAATAGATCTCCTCTTCCTTATTCAAATAATCACGCAATGTAACACTCTTGGTCATTGTATTAAATTCTGAATCTCTTAACTTCAGCGTGACGGTTCTTGCAGCAAGGCTTCTTTTCTTCAACATCTGTTCTAATTCTTTTGCAAACTCCTCCAAGTATCCGGTTAAAATTCCGTGGTCGGTTGTATCCTTTATTAACGTTCTCTCGGTACCAATCGATTTTCGTTCCCGATGAAGCGTCAGTTGGTCATTAGACTCCCCACGTACTTGTGAGTACAATCGTGGGCCAAGATTGCCAAATTTTTGTTCCAATTCTTCCTTAGAGAATGGAAAAAGATCTTCTCCTGTTACAATACCTGCTTGTTTTAATTTCTCAGCGCTCACTTTCCCTACTCCATAGAAATCTTCAATCGGAATATTTTTAATAAATTCTTTCGCATTTTCTGGTGTTATGACTGTCACACCAGACGGCTTATGATAACCTGATGCCATTTTCGCGAGAAACTTATTGAAAGATACCCCAACGGAACAAGTGAGTCCGACTTTCTCATAGACATCCTTTTGAATCGCATGGGCAATCATGGTCGCAGATATCATCCCTTTCTTATTATCGGTGACATCTAAATAAGCTTCATCAATCGAGAGTGGTTCGATTAAATCTGTGTAGGTTCGAAACACTTCATGCACCTGAGCGGAAACTTCTTTATACAAATCATATCGCCCAGGCGTGAGGATCGCTTGCGGGCAAAGTTTCATCGCTTTTGCAGTTGGCATCGCAGAACGCACCCCAAAAGCCCTCGCCTCATAGGAACACGTAGACACCACACCGCGATGGTTTGGTTTTCCACCTACTATCACAGGCTTTCCTCTCCATTCAGGATGGTCCCTTTGTTCCACCGATGCGAAAAAGGCATCCATATCTACATGTAAAATTTTTCGCATCATTCCCCCACTTTCTACTCTTGAGTTACTTCTATCTTATCGATTTTTACTGAAAAATAAAAACGGAATGCACAATGGCATCCCGCTTCGTCATTATTCATGATTTGCTAAACTTCTTTTTCTTGCAAAATGTCGAATGATTTTTGCGACCACAATTCCGTTCGTGATGGCAAAGATTCCAATTTGTACGACCCCTGCTCGCCCGATAACTTGCTGCATCCATTCATCAAGTGCTAAGTCTGTGGCTTGTTTTAAAACAGTGACCCCAAATGCTCGAATGACTAATGTAAGCCATGCGATACAAAGGAGTCCTGCATTCTCAATAATAAATTCAAAAAAATCATCTGGGAACTTCTTCTTTGCAAATTCCATTCCGAATATAATGACTAAAATCAGCGCGCCAAGAATCACAACGTGCCATCCTTGAGTTGTAATATAAGCATTTCCTAAGTTCATTAAAATTGCTGTCAGCACTAAATAGAGAATGGTTAAAACAGCGACAATATTATAATAGATTAACATCAGTTTTTTCATCATTATCCCTCCATTTCAACTCTTCTATCTACTTCTATTGTACTCCTCCTAAAAGCGGACTTCAATCATTCATTTTCATATCTATTAAGGATAAAAAAAGACTGACAAGAAACTTGTCAGCCTTTCACTTCGTTATTCATTGTTATTTGTCTTCGTCAGAATCTTTTTTCTTAGCAAAGACTAACACTCCAACTGCTGCAACAACTAATAATGCACCAATCACAATATAGATTGTTTGGTTGCCCGTACCTGTGTTTGGAAGTTCTTCTGTTACAGTTGTTGAAGTTTCTTCACCTGTTGTAACGGTTGTTTCTTCTGTTGTAGAGGTAGTTGTAGTTGTTGTCGTTGTCGTTGTCGTTGTTTCTTCCTCTTTCGGAGTATCTTTTACATGTAAAATACTTCCATCTTTACCAAGAGTCACAGTATATTCCGTTTCATCTAATTCGTAACCTTCTGGAGCAGTTTTCTCTTTAATCTTGAATTCTTTTCCAGCGTATTTTTCATCGAACTGTGGAGAAACAGCATGACCTTCTTCGTCAGTAGTCACTTCAATTGTGTTTCCATCTGGATCTGTAATCACATATACAGCTCCTTGAACAGGATTCAATGTTTTCTCATCTACTTTGCTTACTTTCACTGTATAAGCACTTGTTGCTTCAATTGTTCCTGATAAGAGTGAAGTTGCACTTGCTGTAAATGTTGTTTCTGTCGTATTTGTACGGCGAGTGACTGGTGTACCATCTGCTTTTGTTACAGACACCATATTTTGAACTTTACTTCCATCATTTGGCGTTGTTGTGTCATAAGTGACATAGTATTTCTTACTTCCATCCTTGAATGTGATTGTAAAGTTTGTATAGTTTTCATTCCAGTTAACTGTGTAGTCCGTTCCTTCTACTAATTGTACGAAATCTGCTTCTTTACCAGATGTTGTTTCTGTCATTGAAGGTGCCTTGTACACCACTAATGATTCAGGAATATATTGAATGGATGCAGTTGAAGGGTCACTTGGTAAAGTATCATTTAATACTAAGTTTTCTCCTAAGTTGTCTCCACTCGTGTTTACACGTACTTTCCACTCTGAAACGTATTGGCCAGAAGCTTTTGAACCTGCTGCTTCTAATTTCGCTGATGTCCAAGCTTTATTGGCTACTTGTCCACCAATTTTAGCAAAGTTTTCTTTACCAATTGAATCTGTTTCATCTGAAAGTGTTTGAACATTATACGTTTGTGTAATCGTTGTTTGCATTGATGGTGAATCAAACGTTACTGTTTGGTTTGAAACATTCTTCTTATATAAGAAGTTTAAAGCCAAAGTTCCTTTAACTTCTTTAACCGTATCCGCACCCTTTGCTGCCAAATATTGGTCAAGGTTTTTTAGTGTTACAGTAATCGTTCCACCTTGGTTATCTCCATGGCCTTCAAAATGCGCATCCGCAATTGAAACGTTCGTTACTAAGTCCACTAATTCCACATCATGATTATCGTAAAATGTAATCTCAGCAGGTACTTCCAATTTGAAGTAATCCCCATTTTGAATATCTCCATTGTAATGTTCTAAGTCAAATATCGCTCTTAATTTATAAGCTCTATTTGTAAGAATTTGATAGACTCCATTAGCATCTGGAGTTAATTTTGTATCCGATTGATCAAGAAGTTCTAACCCTGAAATGACGTTTTGAAGTTCTTTCCCTTCAGCCGCTTTTGCCGAAGTGTTCCCTAAAAATACCAATGATAAAATCACCAATAAAGTTGCGAATAAACCAAACCATTTACTCTTTTTCTTCATAAATGTCCTTCTTTCTTTTAACCGTTTTCACTATCGTACCATAAATTTCATACTAAAGGCAAAAAAATAGAGCAAGTGGGGTGATTCCCACTCACTCTACTCGCCAATCAATTGGTTCTTGACCTGTTTCTTCTAAAAATTTATTAATTTGACTAAATGGCTTACTTCCAAAAAATCCGCGGTATGAGGATAACGGACTTGGATGTGGTGCCTTTAAAATCAAATGATTCGGATTCGTAATCAGTTTTTCTTTCGATTGTGCAGGTTTTCCCCATAATACAAATACAATTGGATGGTCACTTTGGTTTAGAGAAGTAATAACCGCATCGGTAAAAGTCTCCCACCCTTGACCACGATGGCTATTCGCCTCGTGTGCACGAACCGTCAATACCGTATTGAGCAACAACACGCCTTGCTTTGCCCAAGCGCTTAAATCTCCACTTTTTGCTACTGGAATACCTACGTCACTTTCAAGTTCTTTATAAATATTGAGTAATGAAGGCGGTAGTGCAACACCTTTTTGAACGGAGAAGCTAAGTCCATGTGCTTGGTTGTCGCCATGGTAAGGATCTTGACCAAGAATAACTACTTTCACGTTATCAAACGGTGTCAGTTCCAAAGCCTTAAAGACATTCTCAGCAGCTGGAAATACTTTATGATGATTTCGCTCGCTTTGTTCAAAGGAACGTACTGCATGAAAATACTCTTTTTCCTTCTCTCCACCAATGACATCATGCCACGTTGTCATAGAGTTTCCTCTTTTCTCTCGTAGATTTCAAACGTATGCGGATAGACATTTTTCTCATCCACTTCTCCTTCGAGTGATTTCACTTTAATAAAATCGTCCCATGGAAAATCAGTTGGGAAATACGTATCCCCTTCAAATGTATGATGGATTCTTGTGCAGTACAGCAATTCTACATGATCCTTTAGCAGACGATACACTTCGGCTCCACCGCACACATAAATATCCTCGTGTTTGGCATCTTCGATAATTTCTTTTACATCTGTCACGACTTCAGCACCTGGCACTTCATAATCGTCACTTCTTGTAAGAAGAATGGTTTGACGCCCTGGAAGCAAACGGCTCCCCATTCCTTCAAACGTCTTACGTCCCATGAGGATGTTTTGTCCCATTGTCACTTCTTTAAAGAATTTCAAATCATTCGGTAATCGCCAAGGAAGCGTATTGTCTTTTCCAACAAGCCCTTGTTCATCTTGAGCCCAAATATAAATTAACATCTGTTTCCTCCAGTATTACACGGCAATAGGCGCTTTAATCGTTGGATGTGGATTATATCCTTCTACAATCACATCATCAACATCAATCTCAAACATTGATTTTTCAGGATGTTTTAATACCAGTGTTGGTAATTCTCTTTCTTCGCGTGCTAATTGTGTTTCAACTTGTTCCATATGGTTTAAGTAGATGTGCGCGTCGCCTAATGTATGAACGAATTCACCGACTTCCAAGCCTACTTCATTTGCGATTAAATGTGTTAATAAGGCGTAACTTGCGATATTGAAAGGAACTCCTAAGAACACGTCCGCACTACGTTGGTATAGTTGGCAACTTAATTTACCATCCGCAACGTAAAATTGGAACATCGTGTGACATGGAGGAAGCGCCATGCTTGGAACATCTTCTGGATTCCAAGCGGATACAATCATACGACGTGAATCTGGAGAATTCTTCAATAAGTTCAGTAAGTCTGCGATTTGGTCAATCATTTCGCCTTTTGTTGTTTTCCAGTGACGCCATTGTGACCCATAAATATTTCCAAGTTCTCCGAATTCTGCAGCAAACGCATCATCCGTTAAGATTTTCTCACAGAAGTCTTTCTTTACTTCTTGGTATACTTCGTTAAACGCTTCGTCTTGCAACGAGCGGCGTCCAAAGTCTGTCATATCAGGTCCAGTGTATTTTGGAGAAGAGACATAACGTTCAAATGCCCATTCATCCCAAATATGATTGTTATGTTCTAATAAGTATTTGATATTTGTATCTCCGTGTAAGAACCATAGTAATTCACTCTTGATTAACCCAAACGCCACACGTTTTGTTGTTAAAAGTGGAAATCCTTTTTGCAAGTCAAAACGCATTTGGTATCCAAACACACTCTTTGTACCTGTACCAGTACGGTCCGTTTTGATGGTTCCTTCTTCTAAAATCTTTCTTAGTAAGTCTTTATATTGTTTCGTCATGTCGGTTCCTTTCTTTAATTCCCTGCTAATTCTGCTAAATATTCCCAACGTTCGTAAGCCGCACTTGCCGCTTCCTCCGTCTTGTCTAATTCCTCTTGTAATTCTTGTAGTTTGGCAAAATCCTGTGCATGAGCACTCATTTCCTCTTGCAAGAATTCTAGTTTTTCTTCGAGTTCTTGAATGGTTCCTTCAATCGTCTCCCATTCCTTCTTCTCTTGATACGTCATCTTTTTAGATGTGGCTGTTTTTGGTGCCTCCACTTTTGGTGTTTCCACCTTCGGAGCTTCCACAGTAACTTTTGCGAGTGTCTTTTCTCGGTCTAAATACTCACTCATCGATCCGTAGAACAATTCTGTTTGCCCTTCACCTTGGATGACAAATAATTGGTCGACCGTCTTATCTAAGAAGTAACGGTCATGCGATACGATAAGAACTGCCCCATTAAACGACTCTAGGAAATCTTCGAGCACGGTTAATGTATCAATATCCAAGTCGTTCGTTGGTTCGTCTAATAATAACACATTTGGTTTTGTCATTAATAAGCGAAGTAAGTAGAGTCGTCTTCTCTCTCCCCCAGACAATGTATGGATATATGCTCCATGTAAATGTCTTGGGAATAAGAAAGTCTCGAGTAATTCTGAAACGGACGCTACTTCTCCATTTTTACGTTTGATTTCTTCTGCTTCTTCTCGTAAATATTGGATAAGCTGTTTCTCCATTGGAATATCTTCATCTTGTTGTTTATAGTACGCGATTCGAACGGTCTCACCCACAACAAATTGACCACTATCAAATGGAATCTGTCCGGCAATGGCATTTAAGAAGGTTGATTTCCCAACGCCATTCACCCCGGCAATACCGATGCGTGCTTGACTTTGAATAATCCAATCCAGATTCTTCACGATTTGTTGTCCATTAATGGAAAGGCTGGCGTCTTCCAGTTGAAAAACGCGTTTTCCAATACGAGCTTGGTCAAACTCCATCACTAGCTTGTCTTGAGACGTAGTTTGCTTCACATCTTTTTCTAATGCTTCAAAGCGTTGAATCCGTGCCTGTTGTTTTGTCGAACGAGCCTGTGCTCCTTGACGCATCCATTCTAATTCACTCAAGTATAACCGTTTTTGTTTCTGCGACATACGTGCTGCAATTTGTTCACGTTGGCTTCGTTGCTCTAAGTACGACTCGTAATTTCCTTCGTACGCTTCGATTCTACCGTTCACGAGTTCAAACATATGCGTTACCGCACGTTCTAGGAAGTAACGGTCATGAGTGACGAGCATCATCGCACCTTTGTAATTAGCTAAATAGCCTTCTAACCATTCGATGGCTTCTAAGTCTAAGTGGTTCGTTGGTTCATCGAGCAATAGTAAATCCGGTTCTTCCATCAATACTTTAGCAAGGCCCACACGTTTCTTTTGACCACCAGAGAGTGTGCCCACTTTTTTCTGGATATCCGTTAGGCCCATCTTTTGAAGAATGGTCTTGATTTGAACTTCCACTTGCCATCCATCGATTTCATTCATCTTTTGCTCTAAGATGCTGTATCGTTTCGTAAGACTTTCCGAAGTTGGATTTTCTCGTAATTGTTCCACCACTTCTTCAAAGTCATGAACGACTTTTAACGTTGGATGGTCGCCTTTATATAAGGCTTCGAAAATCGTATCTTCGTCCTCTAATTCTGGCTGCTGAGATAAGTATCCAATTCTGAAATCGTTAGACGTAGTAATATCGCCCGATTCTGCAAAATCAACTCCTGCAAGAATGGATAATAATGTACTTTTACCAGTCCCATTTTGACCGATTAATCCAACGTGTTCTCCTTCGTTAATAATAAAGGAGACGTCTTCTAATAATGATTTCGCACCATAAGATTTTTTTAAATGATCAACTCTAAAATCTTTCATGCAAACTCCTTTCAAGTCTTTTAATATAACCCTTTAATCGTTCCGTCGTCTTCCACGCTAATCACAAGTGCTGCCGGAATCTTTGGAAGTCCTGGCATTGTTAACACTGTTCCCGCTAACGCTACAATAAATCCAGCACCGAGCTTAGGAACGAAAGAACGAATCGTAATCTCGAAATCTGTTGGTCGTCCTTTTAATTTCGCATTATCTGAGAATGAGTATGGCGTTTTAGCAATACACACATTCAGATGGTTCCATCCCTGTTTTTCGAATTTCTTCAATTGTGCAAGGGCTTCGTCTGAATAATGAATGTTTGTAGCCCCATAAACTTTCTTCGCAATCGTTTCGACTTTTTCACGAATCGTCTCATTCATTTCGTACGTTGGTTGGAAAGTCGATTCTATATCACATAATTGGACCACTTTTTCTGCTAGCGCTAATCCGCCAAGACTACCATGTTCCCACACACTTGTAAGCACACAATCTACACCCATCTCATGGCATAATTCGATAAAGAGGGCTTGTTCATCTTTTGTATCTGTTAAAAATTCATTTAAGGCTACAATGATTGGTAACCCATACGCTTGTAGGTTTTCGATATGTTTTTGTACATTTTTGAACCCCTCACGAATTGCATCGAGATTCTCACCAGTAGCGAGTTCATCAAGTGCAACGCCCCCATGCATTTTTGTCGAACGAATGGTCGCTACAAGCACAACCGCATCTGGATGTTTTCCAAGAACAGGAACTTTAATATCAAGGAATTTCTGTGCACCAAGGTCAGCTCCAAAACCAGCTTCGGTCACTACATAATCTGCAAGTGTCAATGCCATTCTCGTCGCCACCACACTATTACAGCCGTGTGCGATATTCGCAAATGGTCCCCCATGAACAATGGCCGGTGTATGTTCCAACGTCTGCACAAGGTTAGGCTTCATCGCCTCTTTGAGTAGTGCGGTAATGGTTCCTTCCACACCTAAATCAAACACGGTAACAGGGTCTCCTGACTTAGTATACGCCACGAGAATGTTTGAAACGCGTCGTTGCAAGTCGCTTAAATCACTCGCCAGGCAAAGAACCGCCATCATTTCGGTTGCGACCGTAATATCAAAACCGTCTTTACGCGGTATTCCATTCACAGGGCCGCCTAGTCCAATTTCAATTTCTCGTAATGCTCGGTCATTTAAGTCCAAGGCCCGCTTCCAAACAATGCGGTTAGGATCAATTTCCAATTCATTTCCTTGATGAATATGATTGTCGATAATCGCAGCTAACAGATTTGTCGCTGTCGTTAAGGCGTGCATATCTCCTGTAAAATGCAAATTGATTTCTTCCATTGGGACAACTTGTGCATAACCTCCACCTGTAGCTCCCCCTTTGAGCCCCAGAGTTGGTCCTAGAGATGGTTCACGAAGCGCAATCGCCGTTTTCTTACCGATAGCATGCAACGCATCTCCAAGGCCGACTGTCACGGTGGATTTTCCTTCTCCAGCAGGAGTTGGATTCATTGAAGTAACAAGAATTAATTTCCCAAATGCTTTTGGATCATGAATATCCGTTTTTGAAATTTTGGCTTTAGTCTTTCCGTACGGTTCCATCTCTTCTTCCTGAATACCTAATTGGGAGGCAATTTGCCCAATCGGTTCTAATACGGATTCTTGAGCAATGGTAATATCTGCTTTCATGCGCGCACCTCTTTTCAAGTATATTCGTTTTATTATACCATAATTTGAAGCAAAAAAAGAATGAGGATGCAACAACATCCTCATTCGTCTCTTACTTAATTTAGTTTTCTTTTTTCTTGAATCCTAATACTCCAAAACCACTAAGTAGGAATGCAGTTGCTACACTTAGTAGTGAATCTGCTGTCCCAGTCTGCGGAAGTTGTGGTGCTTGAGTTGTAGGAACTTCCGGTGTCACAGGTACTTCAGGAGTCGTTGGAACTTCTGGAGTTGTAGGAACTTCTGGAGTCGTTGGAACTTCTGGAGTAACAGGTTCCACAGGAAGAGCTGAAATAATCGCATATTTATTCACTGTCACACTTGGAGCTTCAGGTTCTGTTGGTTCAGTAGGTTTCACTGGCTCTTCTCCTGGTGGTTGAGGAAAAGCAATGTTGGTATTAATCGCAAACCAATAAACTGTATTTAAGCCAACTGAATTCCCTTGTACTGAGAATGTATAGTGGTTATCGTATAGACGTAATGCGCCACTTCCCCAATAGAAGTTTTCTGCGGTTTCATCATCCCAACCTTTTACATTTCCCATATCATTCCCATTGAATTTCGAACCATGTTCTAAGTATTGGTTGTCATTCATTGAATAGATTTCACCATTTTGCTCAGTTACAGAAGATCCTGGAATTGGGATAAATTTATTGCTTCCTACACTCACTTTTTCAATGTGTTTTGTATCTTCCCAAGCCCATTTTGTTTCACCATTTTCTGTATATCGAATGCCGTTATAGTGGTTCAAACTGTTAACCGCGATAATGGCGTTTCCATCGTAGACCGCTTGAACTTCATTTCCAGCTGCATCATAGTAATGGTCTACAACATTGATGGTTAATGGATTTGCTGTATCCGTGTTATCTCCTACTACAATTGTTTTAGCTGGGTCACGATAAACATTCGCAATGATTTTTCCTGAGTTACCTGGAGCGCTTGTAACGGTGAATTCACGGACAATTTTAGCAATCGCTGTATCTTTAAAGCGTGAATTTGAAAGATTCGTACTTGTAACGGTCATTGTTTTACCAACTTCAAGGGAAACCCAAGCATCGTCTGTATCTGAATATGGATTCGTTGTTGTCAGATAGTCAGATTTTACTTTATCTGCATCAAAACGAGCTAAGTAGTCTGATTGATTTAAAGCATCAACACCAGCTTGTGTAAGGTAGTTCACATCCCCACTGACCACCGTATGCGCATCTGGTTCTGTCTTTAAAGTCAATTCTTGTAATGTATTAATAACTCCCGCATCTGTACCGTCAGCAATTTGCTTTTGGTATTCTTCGTATGCGGCTTTCTTTTCGTCATATTGAGCTTTTTTGATGTTGTATTCTTTTAAATCTTCATCGTATTGCTTCTTCTCTTCAGTATATTTTGCTTTATCTTCCTTATACTTATTAGTAACTTGTTCAATCTCAGCCGCCTTCTCATCTTGAGCTTCTTTAACTTGTTCTTCATTTAAATTCGTAATCGTTTCTGAACTTTCATTAACAGTGACACCTTCTGTCTTTGCATTGTCGATGGCTGTCTTTAATGTATCTGAATTTTCGATAACTTTTGTTGTTGTCGCAAGAGTTTCCTCTGCAGCTACCACTTCATCTGCTGAAACCACGTCCGCTGTGAAAACACTGCTTACAAATAGAAACACACTCGCAGTTGCTACAAAGCCGCATAACCCAAATGCTTTTGATTTTTTATATCCAACTGTTGTCGATTGCTTTTTAAACATAATTTTCCCCTTTAATGAAATATTTGTTATAATCTTACACCTTCTACGGTTATATTTCAATACTTTTTCAATTATTTTCCTTAGTTTTCACGAAATATTCATTATATATATTTAAGACTCTCTACTACAATAAAAAAAGTCGTATGGCAAGGCCACACGACTTTAACGTTTTAAATTATTTTTTCTTTTTAGAAACCGCTAAACCAAGACCAGCAAATAATGTCGCTAAACCTGTTGTGACTGCAGTTGTAGCAACCCCAGTATTTGGTAATTCTTTTTGTTTTGGTTTTTCTGGCGTATTAGTTGTTGTTTCTTCTGTTGTTACTTCAGTAGTGACTTCAGTTGTTGGTTGAGAAACTTTTCTGTACCAGTGGATACGATTTCCTTCACGGTCTTTTTCTGTACTTACAAATTCATATCCATCGATTTCAGCTGGTTCTTTCCAACCTTTGTCAGTTGCTTTGATTGATTCTTTAGTATCGATATCTTTGTAATCTGTTACTAGTGAATCAAGCACTAATTGTGCACTTGCAGAGTCACTAATAATACGGTAAATATAAATCCCTTTAGAATCTTTACCATCGATTGTTGCTGTTGCCACTGTTGACACATCATATTGCATTTTTTCGATATCAATTTTAGATTTATCAATGATATTCACACGATTTTTACCAATTCGGAAGAATACTCCTAATTCTTTTGGAACATCTCCTGAAATCATTTCAAGCGTGATTTTCTTATCTGTAATAGAAGTAACTTTGAATGTTGGCTCTACACCAGTTGGGAAAATATAAGCTCCATATTGGTTTACGTCATACGAACTATATACTGGTAAGATAAAGCTAGATTTAAATGTATCTCCTACTTTAAGTGCAGTATCTCCACTTGTTTTCCACTCAATTCCTGAAGCATCGTTGAATTCTAATTCAACAATTGTTCCAACTTTCATTCCTTCTCTTCCACGAACTTGGATTTCTGAACTTGTTTCATATGATCCATCTTCGTTGAACTTAATCGTATTTCCTGAAGGTGGCATGTGAATTGAGTTTGTCTCAGTTGCAAATTTCTCCACTTTTGGAATATCTACTGTACTTGTTACAGAAGAATCCCCCACTTTAATCACCTGATTTAAAGTGTAGTCCTTATTTGCGATAACCGCACCATTATAAGCGTTATCTGATTTAATTGTGAACTGTGCTTGTTTCAACACATCAGGTTTTACCGCTTCAACAGCTTTGGTAAATGTAATTTTTAAGGTAATACGTGTTGATTCTAATTCTGCTAGTTCCATTTGAGCTTTGTCATTAGAACCTTGACGAGCTTTATTAATGTTTTCGAAGGATTCAATTGAAATAGTCCCAATTTTCTTTCCTTCATAAATCACATCTTTACCATTTAACGAGTTTAATACCGCTACGTTTTCTAATGTAATGGTTACATAGTCGCCTTCTTTTACGTCATCATCTGTTAATGTTACAGCGATATCTACGTCAGTGTAGTATTCATAGTACTTAATATCATGGTTTTTAATCGTTCCAGTCACTTTGGCACTTGCCTCTTTAGCAGCACGTGTTGGAGCCGTAGTTGTAGCTTCTGTTGTTGCTTCTGTCGTTGCAGTTGTAGCTTCCGTAGTAGCTTCTGTTGTTGCTACAGTAGTAGCTTCTGTAGTCGTTGTTGCATCTTCCGCAAAAACTGATTTATTTGCTTGGAATGCTGTTAACAAAACACCACATGACGAGATTGCTAAAATAAGTTTTCCAATTTTACGAATTGATTGTTCTTTTTTCATCCAATCTTTCCTCCATAAACACTTTAATTAGCATCATTTTACTATAACTTTGTAATCATTCCAATCAAATAATTCACAGTTAATTCGAAAAGTATTTTCATAATTTTCATTTATTTTCAAAAAAAGAACAGTAGCTCGATACTACTGCTCAACTCCGTTTTGAACTTTATTTTTAAACATATAATACGCAATCATGAGAGGCACCATCGAACCAAACCACGCCATTGGATTGGCAACAGTTGCTCCGACGAATCCGTACATATTTGAAAGAACTACTGCCGCCACTGAACGCATGATAAGTTCCATAATTCCAGCCAAGGTCGGTGTAAATGTTTTCCCTACCCCTTGTAAGGTATAACGGTAAATGAATAATAATGAAAGGAAACTATACGTTGTCCCGTTTGTTAGGAAGAATAATCGTCCTAATTCAACGACTTCTTCATGCCCTTCTCCGACAAATGCTCGAATAAGAAGTGGACTAAAGAGATTTAAAATAATCCCAATACCAATCGCAAATGTTAAAGATAACTTGATACATTCACGAACACCCAGCCAGATACGATCATATTGCTTCGCACCAAAGTTTTGTGGAGAATGGGGGGCGACGGTTATCCCAACCGACATCATTGGAAGAATCGCTAACTGGTCGATTTTTTGTGCTGCTGTGTGTGCTGCAACCGAAGTCGGTCCTAACTGATTCAATGCAATTTGAACCATAATCGTTCCAATCGCAATAATCGAAGCTTGAAACGCCATCGGGAATGAAATACGACAATGTTCTCGAATATCTTTCTGTGTCGCCACTAAATCCTCTTTCGTTAAGCGCAACACTGGTATTTTCTTCCAAATATACACCACACAGGCAATTGCTGAGAAAATTTGAGACAGAACTGTCGCATACCCTGCTCCTGCTACTCCCATTCCTAATCCAGCAATAAACGCAATATCCAAAACAATATTCATAATGCACGCTACTACAAGGAAATAGAGAGGGGTTTTCGCATCTCCAATCGAACGAAAAATATTCGATAGTAAATTATAGGCCATTGAAGAGAAAATACCACCAAAGATGACCATTAAATAATCATAAGCTCCATCAATAATCTCGGATGGTGTCTGCATGATTT
>CAUTST010000032.1:0-17775 GCA_963540995.1 uncultured Streptococcus sp. | reverse complement strand
GAGAAATTATGCTACAATAGTACCAAAGTAAAAGTTTGCCCTGAGTGTAAGAATATGCTATATTGTGTATTGAATTGACTGAGGATAGCATTGGGTCAAATTAGGAGGATTTTTGAATGAGCGATAACTTTAATAATAATGAAGATTTAAATCAAACAGAAGAACAACCATGGGAAAGAAAATTTGACGAAGAAGAGAATTTAAAGAACCGTCAATTTTCTCGTAGTGCTAGAAACTCAGGTGGAAAAGCAGTAGCACCATTATCAAATGTTTTATTATTTGTATTCTTAATTGTCATTGTAGCACCAGTATTATTCATGATGTGGTTCTCAATTAGCAATAATAGTAACCAAGTAAAACCTAGAACAGCTGATGATGTGATGCTAACGAAGACTGTTGAAACAACAACAGCAACTCCGGAAACAACGGCTGCTACAACAAAACAAGAGGCTACAACAACAGCTAACGAAGCTACTACGACAGCTCCTCGTCAAGCAGAACAAACGACTCAAGCGCAACAAACACAACAAACACAAACGACTCAAGCACAACAAAACGGTAACTATGGTACTTACACAGTTAAATCTGGAGATACTTTATACCGTATCGCAGTAAATCATGGTATGGATGTTGCAACATTAAAACAAATTAATGGTCTTACAGGAGATAATATTGCTCCAGGAACTACATTAAAAGTAGCACAATAATATATGACTAAAATACAAGAAGTCTGAGACGCAAGACGTTTCAGGCTTTCTTTTTGAGAAGGAGAAAGAGTATGCAAGTTGCAATTGATGGGCCAGCTTCGTCTGGTAAAAGTACAATTTCGAAATTAATTGCTAAAAACACAAATTTTCTTTATTTAGATACAGGTGCGATGTATCGTGCGACCACATTAGCGTTTTTAAGAAAAAATATTTCTGTCGATGATGAAAAGGCGATTGAAGAATTATTAGAGCATTTAGACATCAGTTTTAAAAATACCGAAGATGGCCAACTCGTCTTCTTAAATGGAGAAGATGTCACTCTTGAAATTCGTGATCTCGAAGTGACAAGAAATGTATCTGAAGTTTCAGCCATTAAAGCCGTTCGAGTGAAGCTTGTTCAAATGCAACGAGAGATTGCTGAAAACCATTCGATTATTATGGATGGTCGAGATATCGGAACAGTGGTACTTCCTGATGCTGAATTAAAGATTTTCTTAGTGGCTTCTGTTAAAGAACGCGCCCTTCGCCGTTATAGAGAAAACCAAGAGAAGGGAATCGAGCTCTCTCTTGAAAAAGTAGAAGAAGAAATCGCTCATCGTGACTATTTAGATAGCACTCGTAAGGAATCTCCTTTGAAAAAAGCGGATGATGCAATTGAAATCGATACAACAAGCCTATCAATTCAAGAAGTTGTTTCTAAAATTACGAATCTTATCCAAGAAAAGTTAGCGAATTAACCAGTTTTTACACAAAAACACTAGAATTCGTTTTCATTTAGTGGTATGATTGTAAGTGGATAAAAAGTTTGATTTTACACAATTATCAAACTTTGTGTTCGTATGAATTGTCGCGCTTAGGAGGAAGTCACATGTCAGAATTACAAACAATGCAAGATGCGCTAGATATCGTTAAAGATATTCAAATCGGAGATTTAGTACAAGGTGAAGTATTAACTCTACAAGATAAACAAGCCATCGTAGGAATTATCGGTGGAGGAGTTGAAGGGGTTATTCCTTTCAATGAATTATCAACATCACCTGTAGAACGCGTAGAAGACGTTTTAGCTGTAGGAGATGTCGTTGATTTAGTAGTCATCAAACAAATCAAAGATAAAGAAAATGGAAGTTTCTTACTTTCTAAAAAACGTGTAGATGCACGTAAAGTTTGGGAAGAAATTCAAGCTAAATTCGATAACAAAGAAATCATCGAAGCTCCAGTTGTGGATGCGGTTAAAGGTGGTTTAGTAGTGGATGCAGGAGTTCGTGCTTTCGTACCAGCTTCAATGGTATCAGACCACTATGTTGATAACTTAGCTCAATTCAAAGGTCAAACATTAGCTTTTGAAATCGTTGAAATCGAACCAAGCGAAAATCGTTTAATCTTATCACGTAAAAACTTAGTTGCAGCTGAAAAAGCAGCTAAGCGTGCAGCTGTATTTGAAGCAATTCAAGAAGGTTCTGTAGTGACTGGTAAAGTAGCTCGTTTAACAAACTTCGGTGCGTTTATCGACTTAGGTGGTGTGGATGGATTAGTTCACATCTCACAAATCTCTCACGAGCACGTTGCAAAAGCAAGCGACAAATTAAAAGTTGGGGAAGAAGTTCAAGCTAAAGTAATTTCTGTGGATCCAGAAAGTGGACGTGTATCATTATCTATTAAAGATACATTAGCAGGACCATGGGATAACATTGAAGAACGCGCAGCAGTTGGTTCTGTATTAGATGGTTTAGTAAAACGTCTAACGACATTTGGAGCATTTGTTGAATTATTCCCTGGAGTAGAAGGATTAGTTCACATCTCACAAATTGCTCACCAACATATTGCAACACCACATGAAGTTCTTAAAGAAGGTCAAGAAGTTCAAGTAAAAGTTCTTGAAGTTCATCCAGAACAACAACGTATTTCTTTAAGTATTAAAGCTTTACAAGAAGCTCCAAAACCTGAAAAAGAAGAAGTCGAAGAAGTGGTTGAAGAAACTTACGAATTGCCTGAAGAAGATGTGTCATTCTCTTTAGCAGATCGTTTAGGAGATCAACTTTCTGAACTTAAAGTTGAAGAATAACAATAGTATAAAAGTTAAGTGGAAATAGTCTGGACTGGTTCCAGACTATTTTTATGATAGAATTAGAGAAGAAGGAGGAATCGTATGTCAACACCAGTTATTGCCGTTGTAGGTAGACCAAATGTCGGGAAATCTACAATTTTTAACCGTATTGTCGGTGAGCGAATCTCTATCGTCGAAGATATCGCAGGAGTTACTCGTGACCGTATCTATTCTGAAGGTGAGTGGTTAGGGCACTCCTTTAATATTATTGATACAGGTGGAATTGATATTACTGATGAACCGTTTATGTCAAACATCCGTATGCAAGCAGAAATCGCAATGGAAGAAGCCGATGTCATTATCTTTTTGACAAGTGTGAAAGAGGGCGTGACAACGACGGATGAACACATTGCAAAATTGCTCTATCGTACGAACAAACCAGTTTTACTTGCGGTTAATAAAGTCGATAATCCTGAATTACGTTCTGAAATTTTTGATTTCTACGCGTTAGGATTCGGAGAACCATTCCCAATTTCAGGAAGTCATGGATTAGGACTTGGAGATTTATTAGATGCAGCTGTTAAAGCGTTCCCTGAAGATAAGGATGACGAAGAGGATAAAGACGTTATTAAGTTTAGTTTTATCGGTCGTCCAAACGTAGGGAAATCAAGTTTAGTCAATGCAATGCTTGGAGAAGAGCGTGTAATTGTTTCTAACGTTGCGGGAACAACTCGTGATGCCATCGATACAACGTTTGAAGACGAAGAAGGTACTAAATTCAAGATGATTGATACTGCCGGTATTCGTAAAAAAGGTCGTGTCTTTGAATCGACTGAAAAATATAGTGTTTTACGTGCCTTAAGAGCGATTGAACGAAGCGACATTGTTTGTGTGGTCTTGAATGCCGAAGAGGGAATTCAAGAACAAGATAAGAAGATTGCAGGTTACGCTCATGAAGCAGGTAAGGGTGTCGTTATTTTAGTGAATAAATGGGATACGCTTGAAAAAGATAATTCGACTTATAAAGAATTTGAAGATAAGATTCGTCAAGAATTCTTATACTTATCTTATGCTCCGATTATTTTTGTATCTGCGAAGACAAAACAACGTCTTACAAAAATTCCGCCAATCTTAAAAGAGATTCATGAAGTTCGTTCCCGTCGTATTTCATCTTCTGTATTGAATGATGTATTAATGGATGCAATCGCGATGAACCCGACTCCAACGGATAAAGGGAACCGCTTGAAGATTTACTATATGACGCAAGTAGCGATTCAACCACCGACATTTGTAACCTTTGTAAATGATGTTGAATTGATGCATTTCTCATATGAACGCTTCTTAGAAAATCGAATTCGATCAGCGTTTGGCTTTGAAGGAACTCCAATTCATATGATAACGCGTCAAAGAAAGTAAAATAATTCATACACTCCTTATAAAACAAGATATAAAACGTTGAAACTATAGAGTTTGAATGGTATAATTTAGAGGAAATCAAAACTAATTTTCGATTTCCAGACAAGTTGGACCACTCAACGAACTCTGATAGAAATTCTTATTTGACGGAGGTGAAACTAAAATGGCTAACAAAGCAGAATTAGTAGATCGCGTTGCTAAAAAAACGCAATTAACAAAGAAAGATGTTTCAGCAACTGTTGAAGCGTTATTCGAAACAATTCAAGAAGCTTTAAAAGCAGGTGAAAAAGTTCAAGTTATCGGATTTGGTAACTTCGAAGTACGCGAACGCGCTGCTCGTAAAGGACGTAACCCTCAAACAGGTAAAGAAATCAAAATCAAAGCTTCTAAAGTTCCAGCATTCAAAGCTGGTAAAGCTCTTAAAGATGCAGTTAAAAAATAATTCCTCTGAATTATTTTTCATAGCATGAAGTTTTGTTTGGTGTTATATTAGAGTTAACTCTATATAACACCTTCTTTTTTTGGTGTAAAACATCAAACAGATACATATTTAAATGCAATTTTTTTGCCAAAGGAGAAATTATGACACAAGTAATCGAAGCAATTGAACAAGCCTTACAAGAACAAGATATTGATAAAGTCTATGAACACTATCATCGTTTCTTTGATCATTTTGATCCAGAAAAAGATCTTCAAGAGATGGCTGATTTAGCGACCTATTCTGTATCTATCGGATTTTACGAGGAAGCAAAACGTGCATTATTACGACTAACAGAAGTGGAACCAGATGAAGCCATTTGGACGATTTTACTAGCAGAGATTTTAGTTGCTGAAGGAGAGACAGACCAAGCGTTGTCGATTTTATATGATATTCCCGAAACGGATCCAGATTACCCAAGTGTCTTAGTAGTGCAATCTGAAGCCTATAAGGAAGAAGGCGATTTTGACCTAGCGGAGAAGAAATTATTAAAGGCAAAAGATTTAGACCCAGATGAACCAATGATTGATTTTTATCTTGGAACATTATTATTTGAAGCAGGAAGTTTTGAACGTAGTGCTTTCTTCTTAGAAAGATTCTTAAAGCAAAATCCTACTGAAACTGGTGAAGAAGAACGCGCACAGGAATTATATGTCGAAGCCACTCTTAGAATTGGAAATAAAGAGCCTTTAGAGCAATATATTGGAGAAGAAAGTATTGATGGTCTTTCTAGTGACTTATTGCTTCAAATGGGAACATATGAGTCTATTGAAGGAAACTATGAGAAGGCGTTAGAGTATTACTTAGAGATTTTAGAACGTGAAGAAGAGAATCCTGAAGTGACATTAAACGTCATTCAGTGTCTATTGATTCTAAAACGTGAAGAAGAAGCCAAAAACTATGCTAAAAAATGGGTGGCTTTCGATGAGTTGAATGATGAAGCCCATCGTATTTTAGGGCAGATTGAATTGGCTAAAGGAGAAAAAGAGGAGGGGCTTCTTTCATTAAAAGAAGCAGTAACCCTCAATAGTGATTCGCTTTTAAATGTGACTTCTTATATAGAAGCATTGAATGAAGAGGAAGAATACGATGAAAGTATTAATTTCCTTGAGAGTCTTGAAACAAAGGAAGATGCAGTCATTCTTTATTTGTTTGCGAAAACTTATGAGGAAATGGAAGAGTATGAGAAAGCTTTTGAGAACTATCAAAAAGCCTATGAAGCTGGTGAAAGTTCAGTCGAATTTTTAGAAGACTATATTCGTTTCATGATGGAAGAAGGACGTAAAGATCTAGCTGCTCCAGCCTTACAAGAAGCTTTAAAAATGGATCCATTTAACCCTGAATTTATCCGCTATACATTTATTTTTGAAGAGTAGGAGGGATACTTTGTTCAACCCTAGTTTAGAAACAAAGAAGAAGTTTATATCATGGTTTATTTCAAATCATTCATTAAAAAGAAGAGAGTCTTTATGGATTCTGAATTATTTATTAAACCATGAGATATTATTGAAACAAATCCATTTTGTGGAACACGTGGAAGCAACTCCTAAAGGAATGCTTTTCTCGACCATTAAACCTGCTTCTGAATCTTTCTTATTTTTTAAAGAAGGAACGAAATTCGATAATCCAGAGGTAGCTTTTCATGATATGCGTCTTCACTGGAAAGAGGACTGCTACGTTGAATTAGACTTTCCAAATGCTTATAAGAGTATGGTGAGCTTTGCGGTATTAGAGAAAAATCCTTATTACATCTCAGAAGTTGAAGAGTTGGAAGTAGTGGAAGATGAACTAGACCTTATTCAAAAAGAAGTGTTAATCTCTCAATTAAAATCAGAAATCAATGAAGCGCTAGAATCAATGGATTCAGCACGCTTTATGGAACTAACGAATCGATTAAAGGAGTTAGAAGATGAGTGAATTTAAGGGGAAAGTAGACATTCAAGCAGTACCACTGTTTGTGGATGCACTTCCTGTCCTTCAAACCTTAAAAAACGCTGGACATGAGGCTGTCTTTGTAGGCGGTTCTGTTCGTGACTTGGTGCTTGGAAAAGAAATCTCTGATGTAGATATTGCAACAAGTGCCACTCCTGAAGAAGTAAAGAGTCTTTTTGCGCATACGGTTGATGTGGGGATTGAACATGGTACAGTTCTCGTGTTGCATCATCATGAGAGTTATGAAGTGACCACATTCCGTACAGAAGGTACCTATCAAGATTTTAGACATCCAGACTCTGTAACCTTTGTTAGAAGCTTAGAAGAGGACTTGATGCGTCGCGATTTTACGATTAATGCGCTGGCACTGAACGACCAAGAGGAAATTGTAGATTACTTTAATGGAATCGAAGATCTAGAGCAAAAAATAATTCGTTGTGTAGGAAATCCCATGGAACGCTTTAATGAAGATGCCCTTCGTATGATGCGTTCGGTTCGTTTTGCAGGACAGTTAGGCTTTATGATTGAAGAGCATACCTTCAGCGCGATTCGTACGTTAAAAGCGAATCTCGAACGAGTGGCAGTGGAGCGAATGAAAGTAGAGTTTGAGAAAATGATACTGAGTCCCAATCGACAACTTGCTTTTAATGCTTTTGTAGAAAGTGAACTCTATCATTCTTGCCCTGATTTTAAAGAAGCAAAGAATACACTTTTAAAGATTGGCGAATTCCCATTAGATTCTATCAGTATCACTCAAGCGTGGATTATATTTGCAGTTTATGAACGTTTGAACCCTTCACAGTTAAAATTGGTATTAAAGAATTGGAAATCTTCTAATGAACAAATTTCTACTATATTAATTGGATATAAAACGTTACTGGCGCGTCTTGAAAGAGAGTGGGATGCGTTCCTTGCTTATGACTGTCCAGAAGAGTTAGCTTTTGAAGTAGAACAGTTATTACCAGGAATTGGCCAAGTAGAGCAACTTGAAGAGATGAAAGCCGTGTATCAACAATTACCAATTCGTTCGATGAAAGATATTCAAATAGATGGATATGGTGTGAAAGAGGCACTTGGTTTACAGAAGATGGGGCCTCTCATTGGAGAGGTGTTACAAGCGCTTCAGACTGAGATTTTATCAGGAGAATTAACGAATGAAAATAGAGAAATTGTTTCATGGATAAGAAACAATTTCAATGAAAGTAAATAGATTTACAATGAAATGGAAAACATTTATTTGTAAGCTGTTTAAATTATGATAATTCTTGAATGAAAGGCGTTTCAATGGTATTATCATTTTGTAAGCAATAATTTATTTAAGGAGTGACCCTATATGAAAAAGGTTATGTCAGGTTTACGATTTGTATTTAGAAATGGAGAAACATGGACAATTAATCGTCGTTTGATTGGTGACTTATGGATTAAAAAAGTTACTACATCATTTGGTCGTATTAATGGTGGCGAATTCCAAGAAATTCACCCATGTGAATCATTACGTATCGAAATCTTCCCTGAAGCTGACCACGTTATGTCAGAAGACATCAACTTAGGTGGTTTAGAATTAGGTATGTTCGAACGTGTTAAAAAATATAGTGATATCGAATTAATGGATATTTTATATGTAGATGGAAATCATCCAAAATCAGATGTAGTTGTTGACAAAGACCGTGTTTATTTCCCATACAGCCCAGTAGATGAAGATGGAAATGACAACAAATACCAAAGTTCAGCAATTGGTACTCACGGTAACTTATTCATCGTGATTGACCCAGAAAAATCTGTGGAAGATATCTACCCAGAAATTTAATTGCCTTTAGAACCTAGGACATTTGTCCTAGGTTTTTTGTATAGTTTTCTGATATTTAATTTATTATATAAGAAATCTAGTTCTTTTCATGATTTCAAGTTATAATAAATTTAGCACAAGTTAAAGGAGTGAAATTATGAAAGTTTGTTTTATTGCAGCTGAAGCAGCTCCATTTGTTAAAGTCGGAGGTTTAGGAGACGTTATCGGTTCTTTACCAAAAGCTCTTCGCCAACTGGGGGTAGATGCACGCGTTGTTTTACCTTTATATTCTAGTATTGACCGCGAACGCTTTAGTCTAAAATACAAAGCCTATCAATTTGTAGATTTAGGATGGAGACATGCTTATTGTGGAATCTTCGAAACTGAAGTAGACGGAGTTCCTTGTTATTTTATTGATAATGAACAATATTTTAATCGTGATAGTATTTATGGACAAATTGATGATGGTGAAAGATTTGCTTTCTTCTCAAAAGCAGCACTAGAAATCTTGCCAGCTCTAGACTTCAAGCCAGATGTTGTGAATGTGAATGACTGGCATACAGCACTTTCTGTTATTTATTTAGATGTATTAAAGAGTCGTGAAGCAGAATTTTATAAAGATATGAAGAGTGTTCTTTCAATTCATAATATTGAATTCCAAGGACGATTCAATCCTTATGAAATGGGAAATCTATTTGGTTTAGAAAACAAGTACTTTGATGCACTGATTTATAATGGGGACGTGAACTTGCTGAAAGGGGCTATTCAATTAGCGAATCGTGTGAATACAGTCAGTGAAACTTATGCTCGTGAAATCCTGGATCCTTATTTCTCATATGGTTTGGATAAGATTTTAACAGTAGAGCAAGGAAAATTAAGAGGGATTTTAAATGGAATTGACGTTGATAAATTCAATCCAAAAACAGATCCAATGATTCCAGTAAACTACGATTTGAAGACATTTGAAGATAAAGTTCAAAATAAATTAGCGTTCCAAAAAGAGATGGACTTAGAAGTGAATGCCGATATTCCATTAATCGGTATGGTGACTCGACTTACGCATCAAAAGGGAATTGATTTAATTTTACAAGCAAGCGAAGAAATCCTTAAAACTGGGGCGCAATTAGTGATTCTAGGAACAGGGGATGCTCATTATGAGAGTGCTTTACGTTCATTAGAACATTATAGACATGATCGTGTACGAAGCATTTTACTATTCTCTAATGAGATGTCTGCGAAAATTTATGCAGCAAGTGATTTATTCTTAATGCCTTCTAAGACAGAACCATGCGGATTGTCACAACTCATCTCAATGCGTTACGGAACAGTTCCTGTTGTTCATCGTGTAGGCGGATTACGTGATACAGTTATTCCATTTACAGGAGTAGAAGGAAATGGATTCACGTTCGAAAGCTTCCATGCTGGAGATATGATGGATGCCATTCATCGCGCTGTTACATGCTTCTACCAATCACCAGATGAGTGGAAACAAATTATCAAGAACAATTTACAAAAAGATGTAAGTTGGAAACAGTCCGCTAAGAAATATTTAGACTTGTACCATGAAGTGGTATAAAGAAGCAAAAGGAGGCTCTTAAATGGTCGAAAAAAGTTTATCCAGTCGCATAGAAACATCATTAAAGAATCAATTCGGTGTCACAATCTCAAATGCAAGTAAGAGGCAAGTATACGAAGCAATGATGAGAGCTGTTCGTGATATTTTAATGGAAAAGAAATTCAGCTATGAACAAACATTAAAACAAACTCGTCAAAAACGTGCGTACTATATGTCAATGGAATTTCTAGTAGGACGTACACTTCGTAATAACTTATTCAATTTAGGCATTGAAAAAGAAACAAAAGAGTTTTTAAGTGAATATGATTTTTCACTAGATGAAATTTACAATATGGAACCAGATCCAGGGTTAGGAAATGGTGGTTTAGGTCGTCTTGCGGCTTGTTACTTAGACGCTTTAACAAGTAATGAATACCCAGTAACAGGATTCTCAATTCTTTACGAATACGGTATTTTTAAACAAGTCATTACGAATGGATGGCAACAAGAATTCCCAGATCAATGGTTAGACCTAGGTAAATATGGGTTAGTATACCGTAATGATGAAGAAGTGGAAGTTCGTTTCGGTGGTGAATTAGAGCAAGTGATGACAGAAACTGGCTTAAAAGTGAATCACAAAAACTATACTTCAATTCAAGCGGAACCCTATGATTTATTAATTTCTGGTTATGATTCTTCTGCGGTAAACACATTACGTTTATGGGAAGCAAAAGCAAAAACTGGGTTCAATATGAAACTATTCGAACGCGGTGAATATTCTAAATCATCAGAAGCAGAAGCCATTGCGTCTTCTATTTCTAAATTATTATATCCAGCTGATGTAACTAACGAAGGTAAAGAGTTGCGTATCAAACAACAATACTTCTTTATCAGTGCGTCATTACAACAATTAGTGAAGAACCATTACCATGAATTTGGTACATTAGAGAACTTCTCTGAACATGTGGCTCTTCATATTAATGATACTCACCCTGCGATGGGCGTTGCTGAATTAATGCGCTTATTGGTCGATGAGTATGGATATGATTGGGATAAAGCTTGGAGCATTACAACAAAGACTTTTGCTTATACAAACCATACCATTATGGCAGAAGCGTTAGAAAAATGGCCAGTATCCTTATTCCAACCAATTCTTCCACGTATTTACTCAATTATCGAAGAAATTAATAGACGTTTTTGCTTATGGGTAATGGAACAAGGAAAACAATATACATTACGTGATACAGCGATTATTTATGACGACATGATTAAGATGGCAAATCTTTCAATCGTGGGTAGTCATTATGTAAATGGAGTATCAAAACTGCATAGTGATATTCTTGTTCGTGATACGTTTAAAGCCTTTAACGAATTATATCCTGGAAAATTTGGGAATGTGACGAACGGGATTGCACATCGTCGTTGGTTAGGTCAAGCGAATCCAGAACTTGCTACTTATTTAGAAAAATTAATCGGAGATGACTTCATTAAAGACTTATCCGGCATTTCTAAATTGAACGCATACAAAGATGATGAGAAAGTACTAAAAGACTTACAAGCGATTAAATTAACGAAGAAAGAGCAATTAGCAGATTACATTAAGGAAACTCTTGCGATTTCAGTAAATCCTCATTCAATCTTTGACGTTCAAGTGAAGAGATTACATGAATACAAACGTCAATTATTAAATGCGTTACACATTGTATATCTTTACCATGAAATTAAATACAATGGATTACGTCCAACTCCACGTACATTTATTTTCGCTGCAAAAGCTTCTTCAGGCTACCAAATGGCCAAAAATATTATTAAATTCATTCACTCGATTTCTCAAATGATTGAAAGTGATGAATTAGTGCGTGAATACATTAAAGTAGTATTCATTCCAGATTACAAAGTGACATTAGCAGAAATCATCTTGCCAGCTGCGGATGTGAGTGAGCAAATCTCTCAAGCTGGTAAAGAAGCAAGTGGTACTGGTAACATGAAGCTGATGTTAAATGGAGCCATTACGCTTGGTACAATGGATGGAGCAAACGTGGAAATCTATGAAGCTGTAGGAGAAGACAATATCGTAATCTTCGGTTTAGAAACAGAAGAAGTAGAGGCGTTATATGCTAAGGGGTACAAACCTTGGGAATACTATAATAACTCACCTAAGATTAAGACAGTTCTTGATTTCATCCGTACAATGACGGTTGGTGGTATGAACTTCAACTTCATCGTGGATTATTTATTAACTCAAGATCACTATATGTGTCTTGCAGACTTTGACAGTTATGTTGAAGCGCAGGAACGCATTGAAAAAGCCTACAACGACTCAACTAAATGGATGAAGATGAGCCTTGCGAATATCGCAAATGCGGGTATCTTCTCAGCTGACCGTTCAGTAGAAGAATATGCAAAAAATATTTGGCACATCAAACCTGTTCAAGGATAATAAAATAAAAAAAGAGATTCTCACAAGCGGGGCGCCACCCACTGTGAGAATCTTTTTTTATTGATTTATTAAATTTGATATGCAGCAAAGCCATATGCAGGAACAAGAAGTCCGTTTGGATGATTTCTTGTTTTGTGACTTGAAAAAATTTGTTTCCCGTGAAGGCCTTCAATGTACTCTGTATGTTCATTCATATTGACAGCACATAGAAGAGACTCACGTTTGTACACTAGGCACCCATTGTTTTCGTAGATGACATTGAAATCTCCTTTGAAGTCTTCTTTATACTCAGTTCTAAAGGCAGTTAAGGCCTTGTAATGATTGAAGATTTCTTCATTGATATCTTTCTTGCTAAATGTTTTACGGTTATAAGGGTCTCTGAAACCTTGCATTCCGATTTCATCTCCATAATAAATCGAAGGAACACCTGGAAGAGTGAATTGAATGAAGCTTGCAATTTTGAGTTTTTGAATAGCATTTTCAAGTTCTTTTCCAGTTAATTCGAGCGTTGGACGTTCGTGAAGAGGAACTGCTTCAGTATTGCCAAATCCAATTTTTGTAATGATCCGTTCTGTATCGTGACTATCCAATAAGTTCATGAGAACTTCAAGTGCTGGCTTTGGATAATGATCAATCAATTCTTCAATGGCAAAGCGTAAAGCATGCGCATTCTTCGTTTGAACAAAGTCAATAATGGCATCTTTCCAAGGGTAGTTCATAACGCTATCGAGTTGTTTTCCTAAGAAATAGCGACGACGTTTATCATAGGCAAACTTAGTTGTGGCGTCTTCCCATACTTCCCCAATAATGAGGGCTTCTGGATCGGTTTGTTTTACGGTTACTCGTAACGCATCTAAAAATTCATCAGGGAATTCATCAGCTACGTCTAAACGCCAACCGCCAATTCCTAAATGTTGCCAGAATGGTAGTACACCAGTTTTAGGATCATTGATGAATTTCATATATTCTGGGTTCAATTTATTTACAGTTGGAAGGTTTGTAAAACCCCACCATGAGTGATAGGTATCTGGAAACTCCATAAAGCTAAACCATGGATAGTATGGTGACTCTGTTGAGTTAGACGCACCCACGCTATCATAATGACCTTGTTTGTTGAAGTAAATACTGTCGTCGCCAGTGTGACTAAATACGCCATCTAAAATAATTTCAATGCCATGTTTTTTTAACTTCGCACAAAGCTTTTTAAAGTCTTCATTTGTACCTAGGTAAGGATCTACATTGAAATAATCCGCTGTAGAGTAGCGGTGGTTATCTGGACTTTCCATAATTGGATTTAAATAAATACAGTTTACATTTAAGGCTTTGAAGTGTTCTAGTTCTTCTTCAATTCCTTTTAAATTCCCAAGGAAGAAATCCTGCGCTTTGTAATTTTCATGTGTGATACTTGATTGAGGCAATTCATCCCAGTCATCGTGGCGATAACGAATATCTTCGTTCGCAGCTTTTTTAGCTTTATAGTGATTACTTCTCTTGAAACGGTCTGGAAAGATTTGATACATAATTCCGCCCTTAAACCATTCTGGAGTTGTAAATTGTTCATCGTAAATCGTTAATTGCCAACAGTTAATCTCATGATAGTTAAGAACAGGAACTGCTTGGAATTCAACGTTACTAAGGAAGTAAGTCCCAATTTTAGAGCGAACTTCGAAATAGTAGAAATAAAGCCCTGAATGCATGGGTGAAATTTCAAACGAGAATAACGTTGCATCCCCTTCAATCGTAGAGCGACTTGGTTGATAAATTCTTATTGTTTGTGTTAAGTCTTCTCTTAAAACTAATTGGATAGAAGAGAGGTGAGCCTCTTTTGTTACTTTAACTTGAATAAAAATAGTTTGCTTATCCGTCACTGCGCCAGATGGATATTTATTTTTTAGTGAGTGATAGAAAATCATAATAGGCCCCTTTTTTTAAAAATCTATATTTATTGTAATACAAACATGTGAAAAGTGATACCAAAACGGTGATGATGAAAATTAATGAGAATTAAATAATTATTTTCAAGAAAATTCATGAAAACCTATACGATTATTTAAGAAATATGTTATAATCATAACAAGAGAATATGTTTGGGAGCCAAGCTTCTCTGATTTTTTAAAACGATAATGAAAACGCTTGTTTTGTTTTTGTTAGCGAATGCGAAAAGGAGTGATGTTTAGTGCAACAACTAGCAGAATATTTATTTCATGAGGGAAGAAACTTTCATAGTTATGATTTCTTAGGTAACTTTCCAGGTGACAACGAATGTACATTCCGAGTTTGGGCTCCAAACGCCAAAGAGGTCTATGTAACTGGTGATTTTTGTGATTGGAGACCAACAGATCACCGAATGGAACGCATTAACCATAACGGAATCTATGAAATAACCATTCCGAATGTGAAGCAATTTGATTCCTATAAATATGTCATTGTTCCTCATCATGGTGACTGGTTATGGAAAGCCGATCCATATGCACGTCACGCTGAGACGAGACCACAAACAGCTTCTAAAGTTTATCATTTCCCAGATTTTTCTTGGACGGATGAGAAATGGATGAAGAATAGAACCGTTCCGTTCCAGGAAGCTTTAAATATTTATGAAGTCGAGTTAAGCTCATTTAAGAAAAAGGAAAATGGAGACCTATATTCATATCGTGAAATGGTAGATGTGTTAATTCCTTACGTAAAAGAAATGAATTACACGCATATTGAATTATTACCAATCACTGAATATCCGTATGACAAATCTTGGGGATATCAAGTAACTGGCTTCTTCGCAGCGACTTCTAGGTTTGGAACGCCTGAAGATTTTATGTACTTTGTGGATGAATGTCATAAGGCAAATATTGGTGTGATTTTAGACTGGGTACCAGGACATTTTACGAAAGATGCTTTTGGATTATATGAATTTGATGGAACTCCTTGCTATGAGTACGGTGACCAACGTATTCAAGAGCATAAAGGATGGGGAACTCGTGTCTTCGACTACGGAAAGACAGAGGTGCTTTCATTCCTTTACTCTAGTGCAGTATTTTGGCTTGAAAAATTTCACATCGACGGACTTCGCGTGGATGCGGTAAGCTCAATGTTGTTCTATAACTATTGCCGAAACGAAGAAGAGTCTGCACGTAATATTTACGGTGGCTTTGAAAATCTAGAAGCGATTCGATTCATTCAATCTCTAAATGAATTTGTTCGAAATGAATATCCTGGAGTAATGATGATTGCTGAAGAATCAACTGCATACGCTGGTGTTACAAAACCGGTTGAAGAAGGAGGCCTTGGTTTCCACTTTAAATGGAATATGGGTTGGATGAATGACTCACTTGATTATTTAGAGAAGGATCCGCTTTTTAGAGGAGGAATTCACAATCAATTTACATTCTCCATGATGTACGCCTTCTCAGAAAACTATATATTACCGATTTCGCATGATGAAGTCGTTCATGGGAAAAAGTCGCTCTTAGATAAAGCTTCAGTTCCTTATGAAGACAAGTTTTCCAACTATAGAGCTTTCATGGGGTATATGATGGCTCACCCTGGTAAAAAATTAAACTTCATGGGAAATGAAATTCCACAAATGATTGAGTGGAATGAAGAACGAGAATTAGACTGGTTCTTATTGAAATATCCAATTCATGATGCGACTCATCGCTATGTAAAAGACTTGAATGCTTTCTATAAGAAACATTCTGAGTTATGGCAATTAGATGGTGGCTGGACCGGTTTCAGATGGCATGAAGTGGAAGACGTTTGGAATAACTGCTTCGTCTTCTCAAGAATGAACTCTAAAGGCGACTCTGTGATTGTTATTTCTAATTTCTCAGGAAACTTCATTAAGAATTACGAAATTGGCGTTTCAAAATGGGGTAGCTACAAAGTAGTTTTAAACTCTGACGCTAAAAAGTATAACGGAAGCGGAGTAGTCAATCGTGGACTTCACACAGTTACCGAACCACATAAAGGCTTTGATTATAAACTCGCGGTGAACGTACCGCCGTTTTCAACAATGTATATCATCAATAATCAATAATTGGAGGTTGAACGTATGGCAAGAAAGCAAGAAATCGTAGCAATGCTACTCGCTGGCGGACAAGGAACTCGTCTGCAAGTATTGACAAAGGATATGGCAAAACCAGCTGTTCCTTTTGGAGGAAAGTATCGTATTATCGATTTTCCTCTCTCAAACTGTTCAAATTCAGGAATTTCTACTGTAGGGGTTTTAACTCAGTTTATGCCGCTTGAACTAAACTCTTATATGGGGAATGGGAACCCTTGGGACTTAGACCGTGTGGACGGAGGATTAACAATTCTTCCACCGTATACTGCGGGTAAAACAGGGGAATGGTATAAAGGAACTGCAAATGCGATTTATCAAAATATTAAATATATTGAGCAGTACGATCCAGAGTATGTTTTAATCTTATCTGGGGATCACATTTATAAAATGAACTATAACAAGATGCTTGAATTCCACAAAGAGAAAAATGCAGACTTAACGGTTGCTCATATTAATGTCCCTCTCGAAGAAGCAAGTCGTTTCGGTATTTTAAATACGGATGACGATTTACGTATTGTTGAATTCTTAGAAAAGCCAGAACATCCGATTTCAACAAAAGCGTCCATGGGGATTTATATCTTTAACTGGAAAGTATTAAGAGACTACTTAATCCGTGACGAAGAAAATCCTGAAAGTGAAAAAGACTTCGGTAAGAACATTATCCCGATGTTGCTCGAAGAAGACCGCCGCATTTACGCCTTTCCATTTGAAGGATATTGGAAAGACGTGGGTACTATTGAAAGTCTATGGGAAGCCAATATGGACTTAATTAATCGCAGAGATGAGTTTAATATTGCTGATAAATCATGGAAGATTTATTACCGCCACGAAGGCAGACTTCCTCAATATATCGGAGAAAGCGCCGAAGTGACAGATTCTATGATATCAGATGGGACAATTGTACTCGGAAAAGTTCATGAATCAATTGTATCTTCTGGAGTATCGATTGCACAAAACTCTAAGGTTCTAGGTAGTATCATCATGCAAAATGCGGTCATTGAAGAGGGAGCAACAGTTGTCAACTCAATTATTGCAGAAGGCACGGTCGTGAAATCTGGTGTGACTGTAGGCCATAAAGAAATTGAACTTGGAAAAGATATGATTACCGTTATTGGAAATTTCGAAGTGGTAGAAGAAGATACGAAAGTTGGAGGAAATTAATATGATCAAAGCGTTTTGTGTATTGTTTGCAGATAATTATAAAAATGACGACCTTCAAGGGTTAGTTAGAAATCGTACGGCAGCCGCTTTACCAGTAATTTCTCGTTATCGTATGGTGGACTTTATGTTATCCTCTCTTGTACATGCAGATATCGATAATATTGCTTTACTAACGAATCATAATTACAAATCATTACTC
>CAUTST010000031.1:0-17868 GCA_963540995.1 uncultured Streptococcus sp. | reverse complement strand
TGATTAAATTCTTCAAAAATTTTCTCTTCTAAAGTGTGTCCATACACTTCTACTAGTATTGAAATATCTCTATGACCTAAAATCTTTGCAATAACTCCAAGGTCAAATTCTTTGTGCCATTTGAAGCCAATAGGATGTAAAGTCTTAAAGAAATGCTGTTATCTTTAAGAAGAAGCAGAAAAAGAAGTAAGGAACTTTTCATAATAATGGCCGTAGCAAATCTTTGCATTTTTGCCTTATCTTTTTTAACATAGTACTATTAAAAAAGAAGAGGTGAAAATCATGGAAACATATACACTTGCAAATGGGGTTGCTATTCCTAAAATTGGTTTTGGAACTTGGCAAATTGCTGAAGGTGAAGAGGCCTATAACAGCGTTAGCTTCGCACTTAAGGCGGGTTACACACATATTGATACCGCACAAATTTACGGTAACGAGGTTTCTGTAGGTAAGGCGATTGCTGATAGTAATGTGGCACGTGAGGATATTTTCCTAACTACCAAACTTTGGAATGATAAACACGATTACGAGTTGGCTAAGACTTCAATCGATGAGTCTCTTGAAAGACTCGGTGTGGATTATTTGGATCTTTTGCTTATCCATTGGCCTAATCCAAAGGCGCTTCGTGAGAATGATGCTTGGAAGGCTGGCAATGCGGGTGCATGGAAGGCGATGGAAGAAGCTTACAAAGAAGGTAAGGTACGTGCTATCGGTGTGTCTAACTTTATGCAACATCACCTAGAAGCTCTTATGGAAACAGCTGAAATTGTTCCACATGTCAATCAAATCCTCTTGGCTCCAGGTTGTGACCAAGAAGACTTAGTTGCCTATTGCCAAGAGCGCGATATCCTTCTTGAAGCCTATAGTCCACTAGGTACAGGTGGCATTTTTGGAAATGAAGATGTTGCAGCAGTGGCTGAACGTAACTGTAAATCTGTGGCACAAGTTGCTCTTCGTTGGAGCCTTCAAAAAGGTTTCTTGCCACTACCTAAGTCTGTGACACCTAAAAATATAAAAGCTAACTTGGATATCTTCGACTTCGACTTATCAGAGGAAGATATGGCAGTCTTGGATAAGATTCAAGGCATCAAAACTCAGGATAATCCTGACACAGTTAATTTTTAGTAGGATTTTAAGCAACTCGTCAGGGTTGCTTTTTAGCATGTGGTTTAAAGACCATCGTAAGAATGCTTACTGGCGGGCTCATGGTCTACTTCCTCTTTGTATTTACACAAAGTTATTGACACTATCTTCTGCAAAAATATAAACATTTTATTCTATTTTGTACAGATAATAATAACAAATGACCATATTCCTTGCCTGTTAACAATCATTTTGATACTCTACAACCGGAGGTAAATATGACAAAATAATTGGAGGTGAATATTATAAAACAAAAAATTAATCGAATTGTAGGTTCCATTGGTGCCTTTATTGGAATTGTAGTATTTATTGCCTACATTCCTCAAATTATCGCCAATTTACAAGGAAATAAAGCTCAACCATTTCAACCTTTAGTAGCTGCTGTATCTTGCTTAATCTGGGTTATTTATGGATGGACAAAAGAACCTAAAAAGGATTGGGTACTAATCATTCCAAATTCAGCTGGTGTTATTTTAGGTGGAATCACTTTTTTGACTTCACTTTAACAAATCTAATAGTATGTATAAAAAGCTGAGATGAGTTTGGTACTGCACTCATAAAATGAGACATAAGAAAACACTCCTGTTGAATTCTGGTGGCTCTTTGTCAAATAGTGTTGATGAAGAATTTTAGGAAGTGATTAAGTAACTAATTGTTGCTTAATTCCTTTTTGTTTTGGGTTTAGGCGCTTTTAATATAATGGATGTTGGCCTTTTTGTATACACTAAAATAGGGTTGGTGGAAAATTTCCATCAACCCTAAAAATTATAGAACCAAATAAAGTTTATTCTCACATTTGTTTTTCTCTAATCATACCCACTCGATTTTCGTCAAGATAGGAAAAATGATGCTTACGATAGAGTTTATCTGCAGGAACCTTAGCTAGTAAAGTGATAAAACTACTCTCATGTGTATTTTCATCAAACCACTGATCAATCATTTCCATAATTCTATTTGCGATACCGCGTCTTTGAAACTTTTTATCTACCATAATATCGGATACGACAAAAGTGACACCACCATCGCCAACAATTTTTCCTAGTCCAATGAGTTCATCATCTTCATAAACAGAAACTAAGAAAAGAGTTCCTTCAAGTGCCTTTTTCACTTCAGAATGAGGTTTAGTGCTATTCATTCCAGCGTTCACTCTTAATTGGTTATAGGCTTCAACGCTAGGGATTTTATGAGTGAATTCCATAAAACGATTCCTCCAATAACTTTTTGTTCTTAATTGTTGCAATCACAACTCTTCGTAATCAGGATGCTCTTTGATATAGATTGCGGCGTAAATGGCATCTACCAATACTGCTGGGAAAGCGAAGGCCATTAAAGCGCCAAAGAAAAATCCAACAATGATTTGTATATAGTCTGTAATTACGGCGATGACGAACAGTATAACCCCCAAGACTTTAACGATATTGAATAGGAGTTTTTTCTTCTTACTATTTATCTCATAGGTTTCCCATTGGTTAATCTTCCAAATTTTCCCTTGATTTTGTGGAAGGTAATACCACGCGTAAATCCCAGTCATCACCACAAATAGAAGAATCAATGGAATCACATAAAATAGCGTCAACTTGGAATCGTAGACTCTTAATGCGCCAATGGCTGTGCTGTCATCGGTAACCATCAGTAGGAAGATAAAGGTAAAGCTGAGTAAGACGGTCCAAACCACTAAGGCCACTAGAATATAAGTGAAAGACTTAAAACGATTGATGAGAGACGTAAAAAGCCCAAAGAGAACACTGACGATATTGATCACCGTCGCACTCAGGAATAAGACCTTAATAATCCCGATAGGATCATTGTAACCTGCAGCAAAATATAGAAACGCGGTAATCGGAAGCATAATCCAAGGGAAGAATTTAATGTACCCTAGACTGACCTCGTTGGTGATTAATGGGCCATGGTAACGGTCAGTTTCTTGATAGATTCTCTTTTTATTTGATTTCTTTTGTTTTCCAGCACCAGGTTTGGTTGGGTTTGGTTCTTTCTTTTTCAGTGAAAACTTAAGCATTCTGTTTTCCTTTCAAATAAATTGGATAAATGTATTTCTAATATACCACAAACCATGAGGTGCCGTATCCAGTAAAACCTTCATTTTCAACCCTTATATTAAAATGTCATATTCAGGTCATATAAGATGCGTATACTGAAAACTACCATTTGAAAAAAGGAGTAAAGAAATGAAAATTGCATGGAATGAAATTAAATACCAACCTAAAAAATTTATATTAATTGAGGTCCTTATCGTGATTATGATGTTCATGGTCATTTTCCTATCAGGGCTAACGAACGGATTAGGACGCATTATTATGGCCCAAATTGATACGTTTGGTGATGTTCATTATATTCTTTCAAAGGATTCAGAAGGAGTCATTCCTTACTCAATGCTTACAAGTTCAGAGCTAACAGAAATTGAAGACCTCCATTTAGAAGAGCAAACAGGACTGGTGATTCAACGGTCGACGTTTATGAAAGAAGACGAGGAAGGTTCGCAAGATGTGACATTCTTTGCGATGGATACGTACAAGTATTTAACGATTAAGACAGAAGATAGTTATGTCGCAGCGGATTTAGCCGATAATTAAGTGATTTTGAACCAAAGAAAATATACTTCAACTCGATGAGCAAATTCGTCATGCTGTCATTTTGATTACGGAGAAGTGGAAACAAAAAGAGATTGACTAAACGCCTTTATAGGGTATTTAGTCAATTTTTAGTTTAGTCCTAAAACTGATTCATATCGTAGTTAAAAGAGAGGGATGAATTGATTTTAGGAGAAAAAGAATGAAGCAAGTTGGAAGAATCAAGAGTGAATATTTTCGAATTCTTGAGTTGGACGATTCTATAGATATTGTCAAGGTTAATATGGCCAATTTGAAGAAGCATTTAGAAAAAAGGGGCCATGATAATATGATTAAATATCTTTTTAGAATTAGTGAACTACTAGAAAAGCCAACTTATATAGGTATAAATCCTAGGGAGAAAGGCAGAAGTATTGAATACGTAATTCAATTGGACGAGAATGTTTTAATCGGTATTAAATTAGACTATAAAAAAGAATACTTTTATATAGCTACAATGCATGAAATATCGGAATTAAAATTAAATCAAAGAATAAAAAATGGAAGATTAAAATCATTGACAACTTTACAATGAAAGCTATAATAATATTGAAGAGTATTCATTGAGGGCAGAAAGGTTCCTGCCGCACCTCTTAGGAGGTACCTGAGATGACGAGGTTACTGAACGTCCAATGAATATTAGTAAAGGCAACTCTATAAGAGTTGCCTATTTTTGTTTGATTCCGTTTAACAAGTCGAAAAGGACTATTTGATTTCGGGATGGTTTTCCCATTCCTCTTTTGTATAGCTACCTGTAATCGTATGTTCTTCCAAGAAGAGGAAGATGCATTCGACAGAGGAATTACAAATATTGTGAAAGATATTGAGTCACTTTCTTAGTATTCTAAAAGATAGAGTCGTATACTATAGGTAGTATTGTTAAGGAGGATTTGCAAATGGAATTTATTCATGAAGAAAAAGCATTTAGACATTATAATGCCGTTAGAGAAATGGATGCGGAAATCACATATGTTTCTAAAGGAGAAGGAGTGATTGAAGCGAATCATACCTTTGTAGATCCAAGCTTACGCGGACAAGGAGTAGCGCGCCAATTAGTGAATCGGTTAGCAGACTTTGCAAGAGATGAACACTTGAAAATTCATCCAACGTGTCCGTATGTCGTTGCTCTATTCGAAAAAAGTACTGAATACGACGATGTGAAAATATAAAAAAAGTACTAATTCATATAAATAAATATTTAAATTCACAATTTCTTCATAAATTAGCACTATAATTTAACCATACCCAATAAAACACCTAAGGTTTACTTCTCCCAAGTAAAAAAATGAACTCCCAACATTTTTTTATTAGTAAACCCTCCTAACCTTTTCCCGCTGTTCCCAAACGGCGGGTTTTTTTGTTTTGGAAAAAGAGGTATTTATGATAGTATGGACAAAGACCAATATAAAGGAGACGCTCATGAATCAAAATCACTATTATACAAATCAACCGAATAGTAAGAGCCAAGAAAAACATTTTAGCTATGTTTTAAAAGGGTTCACATTCCAATTTGCTAGTGATAATGGAGTGTTCTCGAAAAACACGATTGACTTTGGAAGCCAATTGTTGATTGAATCTTATGAGGTACCAACTCATCTTGCAAAAGGGAAACTCCTAGATGTTGGCTGTGGCTATGGCCCAATGGGATTATCTTTTGCAAAGGCAAATCCGCAGATTTCTGTGGAAATGGTTGACGTGAATGAACGTGCCTTGGATTTAGCTAAACGAAATGCCGAAAAAAATGGCATTCAGAATGTCACAATTTACGAAAGCAATACCTATGACAATGTGCACGCGAAGGATTATTCAGTGATTATTAGTAATCCACCGATTCGTGCCGGAAAAGAAGTCGTGCATCGCATTTTAGCGGAGGCTTACGACCATCTAGTAGAAGAAGGACAATTAGTCATCGTGATTCAGAAAAAACAAGGCGCTCCGAGTGCGCAAAAGAAAATGCAAGAAGTTTTTGGGAATGTCGAACGTATTGCACTCGATAAAGGGTATTGGATCCTTGTGAGCACAAAAGAAAAAGGGGAATAGAGAATGGAAAAAATAGAAGAGAGAAGAAGTAATCAAAAACCTAAGAAACCAAAAAAGAAATTTAACTGGCGAATTTTCTTTGCAACGATATTATTTATTATTGCAGGACTCTTATTTGCGGCAGGTCCGATTCGTACATTTTTACTTTCACGCTTGCAAAGTGAACAAATGCAAGCTGCTTCAACTGTGACTTTAGCCGAAGTGAAAGCCAATGAAGCACAAGAGGCAGAATTCGACTTCTCGAAAGTTGAAGCGATTGATTTAGATAAAGTATTAAAAGCGAATTTCGATAAAGGAGAATTCTTAACGCTTGGACAAATTGCAATCCCAAGTGTGAAGTTAAACTTGCCAATCTATAAAGGATTAGCTAACGAAGTGTTACTATCAGGTGCCGGAACGATGAAACCGAATCAAAAGATGGGTGAAGGTAACTACGCTCTTGCTAGTCATAACTACTTTGGCGATATGACACTCTTATTCTCACCACTTGTAAACCTTAAAGTTGGAGAGAAGATTTATACGACGGATTTAGAATACGTCTATGAGTATGAAACGACTTCTGTAGAGTTGATTGAGCCAACACGAGTAGAAGTGATTAATGACCAACCGGGTGTGACAGAAATCACGCTAATTACTTGTGATGACTATAATGCGTCAAACCGTTACTGCATCAAAGGAAAATTTGTATCGAAGACTCCAGTTGGAGAAGTTAGTGATACGGTGAAACAAGCCTTCAACTTAAACTTTAATACGATTAAATAATAGAAAATCCCAATCACTACATAACAGTGATTGGGATTTTTCTTTAGAATTGATAAGGTTCTACGTGGATGTCCACGAAGGAAATAGCAAATTCATTATAAAGTTCTTTTTCAATGAATTCGGTAATTTGGTGACTCTTATAAACAGACAAATCTTTATCCATACAAACGGTTAAATCGATATACACATTTGATCCATAACGACGCGCTTTAATTTCACGAATATCTTTTACTTCAGGATGTCGTAAGATAACGGGGATATATTTATCCAATTCCGTTTGGTCAAAACCATCTGTCAGTTGAAACGCACTTTCGATAAACACTTCAACGGCCGTAAGAATGATTAAGAAACCGACCACGAAGGCCATGAGGTTATCAAGCCAGTGCAATCCAAGGGCAGCAAATAATACTGCCAATGCCGTTAAGAAACTCGTCATCGCATCGTTTAAGTTGTCTTTGGCAGTTGCTTTAAGACCAATAGACTGAATGCGTGCTGCTAAGTTCTTGTTGTAGAAATAGACGCCAATCATTATGATCCCTGAGAAAAATCCAACGATGGAAGAAATGAGTGATGGCACTTTTGTTACTGGATTGAGGAATTCTTGAAATGCATTTCGAACGACTTCAATCCCAATAAAGAACATAATAAATGAAGTCGCAAGGCTGGCAATGGTTTCAAATTTCCAGTGACCGTAGGGGTGGTTTTCATCGCTTGGCTTTTGCGATAATCGTAATCCTACGAATACTAGGATGGATGAAATTACGTCAGTGAAGTTATTCCAACCATCGGCAAAGAGTGCTTCAGAGTTGAAGAGTTTCCCGATGATGAGTTTAGTTACAGATAAAAAGATGTAGGTGCTGATACTTAAGATAGCGCCGCGTTCGGCATGTTTAAGGCGCTCCGTTGCAGATAATGGCAAAGTTGTCATCTCCTAAAAATTAATTCGGTTACTATACTATAGGTTTTCAAAGAGGCGTGCAATTGATAAAGTATACCTAAAAAAATCGGTGAATAGTGTAAATAAATCAATTCTTGGGCATCCTTACGGATGGTTATTATCATTACCATAATAGGATACCGATGCAAGCCTAGGTCTTGCATCTTTCAAGCCTCAAAGAGGGAGTATGGAACAAGTTCCTACTCCCTCTAGTTCGCATTGAATATTATTCCCTATTATGGTAATGATAAAATCCGTAAGGCCCAAGAATTGATTTTAAGCGTATTTACCTCTGTGGAATGGAACGGTGCAAGGAGTTCATGTGTACCACTCACAAATTTTAGAATCCTTTTGGATGTTTTTTATCATTACCATAATAGGATACCGATTCGAGCCTTCGTCTCTCATCTTCCAATCTTCAAAGTAGGAGTAATGAGCAAAATCAAACTCCTACTAATTCATCTTGAATATTATTCCCTATTATGGTAATGATAAAATCCGTAAGGCCCAAGAATTGATTGACTACGTATTCACCTTCGTGAAATGGACCGGAGCAAAGATGTAATGAGTGCTGTTCACAGATTTTTTGAATCGTTACGTATGATAATGATAAAACCCGTAAGGCCCAAGAATTGATTTTAAGCGTATTTACCTCTGTGAACGGCAGATGTGCAGATAAGGAAATATGTGCTTCCCACAAATTTTTTGAATCCTTTTGATGAGAGGGTTCCTGTAGAATTTTAGTCAGAAAGAATAGACGAGGGATAGTGGATTTGTTATAATCTTCTTATTGAATGAGAAAGAGAGTGGTATTATGGCAACAGCATTGATTGTATATGCAAGTTTAACAGGTAATACAGAAGAGATTGCAGATATTTTAGCAGAAGCATTAGAAGAACGTGGAGTAGAAGTAGACATTAAAGAATGTACTTCAGCGCAAGCAAGTGAATTCCATCATTATGATATTAATGTTGTCGCAACGTACACTTATGGAACAGATGGTGACTTACCAGATGAAATCGTTGACTTCTATGAAGAATTAGAGGAAGAAGATTTAACAGGGAAAGTATACGGAGCGCTTGGCTCAGGAGATACTTTCTACGATAAGTTCTGTCAATCAGTATTAGATTTTGATGCTCAATTTGCAAAAACAGGTGCTAAAAAAGGTGCTGAAAATGTCTTAGTAGATTTAAACGCTGAAGCAGATGATATCGTCAATATCCAAGCTTTCGCACAAAGCCTTGTAGACGCATTAGCATAATTGAAACGGTTAGCTGCCTTAGACCATTCGTTTAGGGTAGCTTTTTTATTGGAGGAAAAAAATGTATTATACCGTACAGCAAACCGCAGAGAATCTGGAAATCGATTTAGGATATCTCATGCATTTAATCCAAACAAAACAAGTGAAGACAGTCGAAGTGGAGGGCGAGTTACTCTTGAACAGTGCGCAGTTCGATTTCTTCTTGAAACAACGGGAACGCCTCTTGGAAGAATATCAGAAGTACTTGGATGAACCAATCCCAGAAGACATTGATATTAAGGATGAGGACTAGCATATTCATTAATACGCAAAAAGAAGATTATTTGTAATATAACAGCATTATTATGAAAATGAAAATACACACTGAAAAAACAATATTTTTTGAAAAAAGTAGTTGACATTGAAGACAAATGAGTTCATAATGAACACATCATTAGAAAAGGAGTTAAGAACATGGCACACTTATGTATCGTATTAGAATTAAATACGCGTTGGCAAAGCCACTAGATACAGGTTGTTCTTAACGTACATTTGTACATATAGATACAACCTTCATTGACGTGAACTTGTATCTATGTGGATTTCAACTTTAAAGCAAACTCGACCACGTAGATTCTATAGACTAGAGCCGACGTGGTCTTTCTATTTGTAAGGGGACTCGTTGTGATATACGTAGTCCTTTTTTTAATAGAGTTTGCAAAATCATATTCAATTATCGGAGGAATTTATCATGAAAAAGAACAAAGGTATTTATTTATTTGGAGCATTATTAGTATTAGTCGTTATTGGAGCACTTTTTTTCAATCAAAATGGAGATAAAAATAAAGAAACAAACACAAGTAATGCTAGTACGACACAAACAGAAAAGGTTAAAATTGGGGTATTACAATTACTAAGCCACCCAGCTTTAGATGCCATTTATCAAGGGTTACAAGATGAGTTGAAAAATGAAGGATACGAAGTTGGTAAAAACTTAGAAATCGATTTTCAAAATGCACAAGGAGACCAAAGTAATTTAGCAAGTATGTCTGAAAAATTAGTTTCAGGCGGAAACAATATTTTAGTAGGGATTACAACTCCTGCGACATTAGCGTTAGCGAACAACACAAAAGAAACACCAATTATTATGGGTGGGATTACTTATCCAGTAGAAGCAGGTTTAATCGCAAGTGAATCAAAACCAGGAAACAACATTACAGGGGTTAGTGACCGTACACCAATCAAACAACAATTAGAAATTATGAAACAAGTTCTTCCAAATATGAAGAAAGTCGGCATTCTTTACACTTCAAGCGAAGACAACTCAGTGAAACAAGCCGAAGAAGCTGAAAAAGCAGCAAAAGAATTAGGCCTTGAGGTAAAAGTATCCACAATCGCAAACACAAACGATATTCAACAAGTAACTGAAAGTTTAGCAAGCCAAGTAGATGCCATCTTCGTTCCAATCGATAACACAATTGCAAGTGCAATGGCAACAGTGGTTCAAGTAACAGATGCAGTGAAGATTCCAGTATTCCCATCTGCAGATACAATGGTTGCTGACGGAGGAGTATTAGGAGTAGGTGTAGACCAATACCAAATCGGTGTGGAAACAGCAAAAATGGTTGTGAAAGTCTTAAAAGGTGCAAACCCAGCGGAAACACCAATCACATTAGCAAACAAAGGTGTTGTATATGTCAACGAAGAAAAAGCGAAAAAATTAGGCATTACAATTCCAGAAAGTATCTTAAAAGATGCACAAAAAGTAACACCAACAAATAAATAAGAACGTTTAGAAACGCTAATATGATAGCAACTCTAAGGGGAGAGAGCTCATATGCAATATGACGTTTAAGTCATATTGATCGTTTCAGAGGAGGATTTTTTCGAAATGGATTTAGTAATTTCTTCGATTTCTCAAGGAATATTATGGGGTGTGTTATCTCTAGGATTATTCATTAGTTTTCGAATTTTAAATATTGCAGATATGACAACTGAGGGGAGTTTTCCTCTTGGCGCTGCAACGTGTGTGATTTTAATTCAGCAAGGAGTCAACCCGTTTTTAGCAACGCTCGCTTCAATGGTTGCGGGAGCGTTAGCTGGGGGAGTCACAGCGTTTTTAATGACAGTGTGTAAAATCCCAAGTTTGTTAGCAGGGATTTTAACGATGACCTCTCTTTTATCGGTTAACTTACGCGTTATGGGGAAAGCAAATATTACTCTTCTTGGACAAGATACGATTTTTAGTGTTCTTTCAAAATTTGGACTTCCAAAGTATTTTGACATCATTATCATGGGGCTTGTCGTAATTGGTATTTTAATCTTACTCATGTACTTCTTCTTCAAAACAGAATTTGGACAAGCGTTGATTGCGACAGGGGACAATGAGAAGATGGCACGCGCACTTGGCATTAACACGCGTAAGATGACGGTGTTTGGATTAATGCTATCCAATGCACTGATTGCGTTAGCAGGTGCGATTTTAGCACAAAATAATGGTTATGCAGACGTAAACTCAGGTCTTGGAACGATTGTAATTGCGCTTGCTGCGATTATCATCGGTGAAGTCATTTTCGCCGACGAATCATTCGTTGGACGTCTTATCTGCATCCTTTACGGCTCGATCATTTACCGTTTACTATTAATGCTAGTGTTGTTACTCAATGTCTTCCAAGCAAATGACTTTAAACTTATTTCAGCAGCACTTATTGCACTCTGCTTAACGGTTCCACAATTCAAGAGTTGGATTCAACAAAAGAGCACACGCAATAGAAAGGGGGAAAACTAAATGAGTATTGTCATTCAAAACTTATCAAAAACCTTTTTCCCTGGGACTTCGCGTGAGCATAAGGCTCTAAAAAATGTGAACTTGACGATTCAAGAAGGGGACTTCATTACGATTGTCGGCGGAAATGGTGCTGGGAAATCCACTTTCTTAAATGCGATTGCTGGTAATTTTACTTTAGACGAAGGAACCATTTCATTTGGTGCTAAACAAATTGAGCAAAAAGCAGATTATGAACGTGCAGCCTACATTAGTAGAGTTTTCCAAGATCCAATGCAAGGAACAGCCCCACGTATGACAGTAGCTGAAAATTTAGCCTTAGCCAATCGTCGAGGCCAAAAACGAAGTCTCTTTAAATCTTCTTCTAAAGAAGAGTTGCAACAATTCGAAGCCTTGCTTGCCCCTCTAGGACTTGGCTTAGAAGACCGTCTTCACACAGAAATCGGACTATTGTCAGGCGGGCAACGCCAAGCCATTTCACTCCTCATGGCAACGATGAATGCTCCGCAGTTATTACTATTGGACGAACATACAGCGGCGCTAGATCCGAAAACACAACGCAAGATTATGCAGAAAACACAAGAAACCATCGAAGAAAAGAACTTAACCGCGCTCATGATTACACACAATCTATCTGACGCAATCCATTTCGGAAATCGACTCATTGTGATGCATCGTGGCGAAATCGTCCGTGATTTTGCAACAGAAGAAAAAGCGGCATTAACAGAGGAAGAATTATTCCGACTTATGAATGCTCTCGATGAAGCTGATTTACAAGGTGAATAAATCAGGGGAAGAAGTGAAAGAAATTTCATTTCTTCCTTTTTTTATGAGCAGACTTTGTTATAATGGAAGAGAATAAATCGTAAAGGATGAGTGTCAGTGGAGTTTTTGAGTCAGTTGAACCCGAGAAGATATCGAAAATCAGGATATATCGTTATAGGAGCCCTCATTGGGTTGCTCGCAGGAACGGCAGTTAGTACGTTTCGATATATGATTGGATTCATTCTTGAAAAAGTAATTTTGGTATATTCGTTCCTAAGAGAACAACCACAGTGGATTCCGGCTTGGATTCTTTTTAGTATTGTAATGGGAATCATTTTGGGTCAAATTGTTAAAAGTGAACCTGATATCAAAGGAAGTGGAATTCCTCAAGTAGAATTGCAACTTCAAGGAAAGATGGACATGAATTGGTGGTCTGTCTGTTGGAAGAAATTCGTCGGTGGTGCCATTTCGATTGGATCTGGACTCTTGCTTGGTCGTGAAGGTCCTTCGATTCAATTAGGTGCATCGATTGGTCAAGGAGTGGCAGAGACATTTAAGGCAAATCGAGTACAGAAGAATGTGTTTATTTCTAGTGGTGCCGGAGCGGGTCTTGCCGCAGCGTTTAATGCTCCAATTGCAGGATTGATGTTTGTGCTAGAGGAAGTTCATCATACGTTTAGCCCGCTAGTTGCCGTGACAACTTTAACAGCAGCGATTATCTCAAACTTTATTTCCTTAAATGTCTTCGGAACACATGCTTCGTTAAATCTTGGGAATGACCAACTTTTCCCGATGGAATATTATGGATATGTTGTGTTACTTGGAATTGTCCTTGCGATATTTGGATTAGCCTATCATCGTTTAACGTTAGCATTACCAACAATTTATAAAAAACTATTCCCGAAAGTAGCGCCGTATAATTACTGCCTTATCGCCTTCATGTTGATTATTTCTCTTGGAATGTGGAATCCTCATGTTTTAGGTGGAGGTGGTGAGTTAGTATTAGCTCTCGTTAAAGAAAACCACACCGTTCAATTTTTAATCGGTCTATTTGTCATTCGTTTTGTCTACTCAATGATTTCATACGGGACAGGCCTTCCTGGAGGAATCTTCTTACCAATTCTCTCCCTTGGAGCGCTGATTGGCTTGGCCTACGCAGAGTTCTTAATTGAATTCTTAGGAGTGGATCCAAGCGTACGTGTTAGCTTCGTGTTCTTTGCGATGGCAGGGTACTTTGCAGCGATTGGGAAAGCGCCGTTAACAGCCTTGCTTCTTGTAACGGAGATGGTTGGTGGATTGAACCAATTGATGCCTCTTGGAATTTGTACATTAGTGGCCTATATCGTGGCAGATTTCTTGAAGATGGATCCAATCTATGAAGTATTAGCAGAACGTTTAGATAAAGAACATTCAACGGGTACAAAAGGTGAGCGAACCACCTTCGAAGTGCCTATTATGGTGGATAGCCCTCTTGTTGAAAAAGCGATTCGAGATATCAAATGGCCACAACAAATGATTATTGCAGCAGTACGACGTGGTGCTAAGGAAATTATTGCACGTGGAGATACCGTTCTTCGTAGCGGGGATATCTTAATCGTTGTTTGTGATGAGGGAATGGTAGGTAAAATGAACGAAGAAATGACGCGCCTTGTGACAGCTCCCTAGAGTTGTTTCACAATAAATGGTATACTGATAAAATAAAGAGGTGATTTGATGAGCGGACAAAAAAATGAATTTAAGAAAAATGTTAATCGATTCGTAAGAAGAAATCAAACATGGATGTTTATCATCCTTATTGTTGTGATTCTATTTGTGGCAGAATTCATTTATCGTAGTTTCACAGAATCAACGAAGAAGCCTGCGGAAAATCGACAAGAGCAGATTATTAAGTTGCAAGAACAAATCGATGCACAAGATGAACGAATTAAGCAATTAGAAGAGCAAATCAAACAATTACAAGAAAATTCGAATTAAAATGACAAACACCTTGAACGAAAATCGTTCAAGGTGTTTTTTGGTTAAAAGAAGATGTAACATTTTTGTTACGTAACAAAAATGTTACATCCGCACTCTTTGAAAAATACGTTGCAATTGTTCTTGTAGAGTAGTGGAATGTTCGAAGTGAAGTGAGTGCCCTTTAAGATAAAGGGAATAGGGGACTTCAATTTGAACAGCTTCAATTCTTGGATGTTTTCCAAAGGTCGCAATAATATTGCCACCCAAAAAGGGTGTGTCTACTCGAGTGGACAAGCCTTCTTTGTGGAAGAGGGTTTGGAGTTGCTCCAGCAGTTCTTTGCTAATGGTTTGTTTCTTACGCGTCCCTAAAATAATGTCGTTTGTTTTAAAAAGCTTGTCATCATAGCTATGCAAATCAATCAACAGAACTTTGGGAAATTGCTCTAATTTTTGCTGGAGTAACTTTTCTAAATTGTGATAGTAGGGCGTGTAATACCGTTTTAACCAATCCGCTTGTTTTTGCTTGGAAGGATAGTTGTAAAATAGTTGGTTTCCTGTTTCATCTATTCTTGGAATGATGGGCGGAGTGGCTTTTCCTGTGCGTGGTTTAAAACGATTCACATCTACAATATATCGAGAAACAGTGGCTACTAGAATCGTCTCAGAAAGTGGGGTCACAAGTTCAGTAAGAGCCCAGTCCGTATGCTCACGCTTAGATGTCAGATTACAAAGCGGGGCAATGTCTTGTGGAATATCCGTCCCACTATGAGGAATAGAAAATACAAGAGGAGAATTTGACTGTTTGTATTTAACTTGCACCGGGGCACCTTCTTTCGTATTTCAATATTCCTAGTATAGCAAACGAGCTGGAGATTGTGTATAATTGAGAGTATCTGAAAAGGAGTGACATTATGGCTGAAATTAAATTAGTACCAAGAAGTGAGGTAGATCCTTCTATTACATGGGACATGACTTTGCTTTATCCAAGTGACGAAGCATTTTATGCAGAGTTAAAAAACTTAAAGAAAGAAATGAAAGCTTTCAAAGAAAAATATGAAAACAAATTAGGAGACTTAGAAGTATTAGATGAAGCGATTCGTCAGTACGAAGCAATTGAGTTAGCAGTGTACCGCGCTTCTCACTATGCGGAACTACCAATGACGGTAGACCGTTTAAATCCGAAAGTCGTTGAAAATGCTACAGTGTTTGAAGCAGTGAGCGTATCCTATGCGGAAAACATGAGCTTTGTAATGACAGAAATCATTTCATTAGACGAAGCCTTCTTAAACAAGTTCGTAACAGAAAAGAGACCAGACTTAGCATACTTTGTAGAGAAAGTGATTCGTCAAAAGAAACATACATTGTCTAAAGATGCAGAACAAGTATTATCAAACTTAAGTAGCTTACCAGGTTTCTACCAGTTATATGAAGTAACAAAACACGAAGATATGCAATTCGAGTCATTTGAAGCAAATGGCAAGACACTTGAAAACAGCTTCGTATTATACGAAAACTTACATGAAATGGACCCTGACAAAGAAGTTCGTCGTGCTGCGGCTAAGAGCTTCTACAAAACATTGAATGCCTATAAAAATACAGTTGCCAATGAATACATTTCTGAATTGAAGAAAGAAAAAATGATGGCAACAATGCGTGGATATGACAGTGTCATTGACTACTTATTAGACGATCAAGATGGAGACCGTGAATTATACGACCGTCAAATTCGTATGCTGATGACAGACCTAGCTCCTCATATGCAACGCTATATCAAATTATTAGCGAAAGAACACGGCATTTCTGATATGCAATTCATGGATGCGAAAATCAACTTAGATCCAGAATTCGAAGTGGATATGACGATTGAAGAATCTCGTGAGTACTTGAAGAAAGCTTTAGGCATTCTTGGAGAAGACTACAAAGCGATGATTGACGAAAGTTATGACAAACGTTGGACAGACTTCCCACAAAATATCGGTAAGAGCACCGGTGGATTCTGTGCGACAGTTCCTAACGTTGCCGGATTCATCCTATTATCATGGACAGGTAAAATGAACGAAGTATTCGTGTTAGCGCATGAATTAGGGCATGCATACCACTTCATGTCAACAGGAAAACATCAATCGATTTTAAACAATGAATGTTCATTATACTTCGTTGAAGCTCCTTCAACATGTAATGAAGTGATTGTTTCAAATTATTTACTTAAAACAAGTACAGACGCTAGATTTAAACGTTGGGTCATCAGCAATATGATTAGCCGTACTTATTTCCACAATATGGTAACGCACTATATGGAAGCTGTGTACCAAGATCGTATTTACAAAATGATTGATAATAACGAGATGTTGAACGCAGATGTATTATCAAACGTGAAAAAAGAAGTGATGCAAGAATTCTTCGGAGATAGCCTTGTCGTAAACGAAGGGGCAGAGTTAACATGGATGCGTCAACCTCACTACTATATGGGATTATATCCATATACGTATTCAGCAGGACTTACAATCGGAACGGCGATTGCCAACCAAATCGAAGAGAATCCTGAACATGCTAAAGTGTGGTTAGATACATTATCGAAAGGTGGAAGCATGTCTGCAAAAGACCTAGCCATTCATGCAGGTTGCGATGTTTCAACAGATGAACCATTAAAACAAGCCATTGCTTACGTTGGCCATTTAGTAGACCAATTAGAAAGCTTAACAGCAGAATTAAAAGCATAATAATCGTAAAAAACGCGCTACAATCGTAGCGCGTTTTTTTGTTGTTACTATGAATCAAAAGTTGGTGAAAATATGTATGTACATTGTTGTGAAATGTTCAAATAAATTCACCTATTCCCCCTTGCCTTTATTTTTACCAAAGAATTTCGCATTGGGCACCTACCGTGTCTTGGAACGAATCGATAGGAGCTTGATTGGTTACGATAATATCGATGGCATTGTAATTGGATAGTTTAAAGTAATGACTCGTATTGAATTTTGAATGATCTGCTAGCAATATGGAAACATCCGAATTTGCAATCATCTGTTGCTTAAAGAGTGCTTGGTTATGATTGGCTTCGTATGCAGCAAAACGATCAAGTCCGCGGCAACTCAAAAAGCAAATATCCGCATGGAAATTATTAATAAAACTCGTTGCAAAATCTCCCAAAGCAGAGTTTGTTCCAAATCCGATATGACCACCACAAAAGAAGAGAGTGATATTTTCAAAATTGTTCAACTGACGTGCAATTTCTATCCCATTTGTAATGACACGTAAATTTTGAAGAGCTCCTAAGTGGGGAGCCAGTGCGGCACAAGTAGTCGAACTATCAATGAAAATCGATTGATTATCCGTTAAAAAAGTAGATGCCGTTTCTGCGATTTGTTCTTTTCCCTTTGTTTCTTCGTGGCTTCTGCTATCGTAAGCGTATTCAATATTGTTTGTAGTAACGAGCCTCACTTCGCCATGAGACCGTATGATTTTACCTTCTTTTTCGAGCTTAATCAGGTCTCGTCTCAACGTTGAGGTTGAACAATACATCAATGCTTCCAACTGGAAAGTAGAGATGATTTTTCGTTTAGATAGAATGTCCATAATTCTAGACATTCGTTCAAAAGACACCATAGATACC
>CAUTST010000030.1:0-18138 GCA_963540995.1 uncultured Streptococcus sp. | reverse complement strand
AATGAATATAATGAAAAAAATTATAATTGGGATAGTTTGTATACTGGTAATTGTTGTATTGTTAATTGGAGGGGGGAAAATAATGAAACAACTTGAATATAATGAAATGAAAAAAGTGGTATATAGCGAGGAAGCGCATCAAGTTTATGAAAAAGATTTACTATATATTGATAAGAATGCATTTTCTGAAAAAGGAATTATAAAAACTTATAGTATTTCAACTTTTGAACGGAATCCGATGGGGGGCATTATTGTTTATTTATATGTAAATGAGAACGAAAATTATCATGTTTCAGTTTTTCTTCATAAAAATACGGATACAGGAAATTTAATGAGTGGTGGTGGTAGTTGGTCACCTGAATTAGAAAAACTGGTTAAGGAAAACAAACATGAGTAAGTATAGTGATTTATTAAATAAAATGATTGCCGAGAAAGAATATGATTCGTCTTTGATTGAAGGGGCTCCTATTAGGGTTTCTGATGGGAATAATACAATTACAATCGGTATAGTCCGTGAAGTTTTCCATGATAATACGGGTTTAGATGGATATGTTGTTGAAAATCCTGAAACAAAGGAACTCACAGTATTATTCCAAGGTTCAAAAGCTCCCTTTAAAGAAGGTTCTTGGCCAGATTGGGTAGAAAACGATATTCCAATGGTATGGAAAATTGCTACTTTTAGAAAGAGTGTAACACCACAGCTAGATGCGGCAGCAAATAAATTAAATCAAATTCTTAAAGATTATCCAGATTCGAAAGTTAATCTTTATGCACATTCATTAGGGTCTATGGAAGTGCAGATTTCTTTGGCTAGAGTAGATGATATAACACGAATTGGAGAAGTGCATATTTATCAAGGCCCTAATATTTATCCAACTCTTACAGAAGAAGAACGTTTAAAGGTTGATGCAATGAAGTATAGAATTATAAATCATGTTGATCAATCTGACATAATTGCCTTTGGGTATAATTCAAAAAATAGTGATAATGCGGTAGGCATAGTTCGACATGTAGATTCTAAGTATTTAGGATTAATTAAATTTATAGAGCAACATATGTGGGGAGGATATCTTTTCAATGCAGATAACTCTCTCAAAGTTAAAAATGATACTTCGAGATATGAGTATCACTTTTCTACTTCTTTAGATATTGCTCGTTCAGGAATGTATCTTAATTTAATGAAAAAAAGAAAAATGTTATTAGATGGGCTAAGCAGGAGTGAGGAAATTTTCTTAGACTCTGACCAAGCCCAACTGATATCGTCTGGATTATCTTCAGCCGCAAAAACTGCTTTTGAGACAATTAACAAAATCACGGAACAAGCGCATTCTGAAGCGGAAGTTATTTTATCAAGCACAAGAACTGTTCCTTGGGGATTCGTTTCTTCTGCTGATGAAGTTGAAGAAGCATATTATGCAGGAGGAATTACTCGAGCAAGTATAGTTAATGATGTTGATTCGTACTTTGACCCCATGGAAGAAAAAGCAAAAAAATTATCTGAAGATTTTGAAAATCTAGAAATACAAATTAAGAGTAGTATTACTGATATGTTAAAGAAGGATAACGAATTAGCGGGAGAATTTAACGAATGGAACAAAATGAAGTAATTCAAAACTCAATACGAAATAAACAAAGAATTCTTGAACAACTTGAAGAGGATTACTTGATTTCTTGTAGAAATTTCGAAAGAAAGAATAATGAGTTATATGATATTAAAGCAAGACTGTTGAAAATATCAGAAGAGAAATGTCAAATTGCTTATCAATATTTACAAAAACAAAATTCAGATAATACTGAAGCAATAAGTCTTTTAAATCATTTTTCATCTAATGTCTATAATGAGATAATCTCGTCTTTTATGAAGCATCAAAAGAATTTAGAAGAGAAACGACGTCAGGTTGAAGACGAATATAAAAAAAGACAATATGTATTAGGAAAAGAAATTGACGAACTATATTTTAAACAACGTGAGTTAAATAGTGATACTTAAGAATTGAAAGGAGAATAGGATGAATATTGGTGATGAAATTGACAGATTGTTTAAAGGCAAACAGGATAATTTTATCCATTTTCAAAAACAATATGAGCGGTGGATTATAACAAATGTTTTTTCGTTGGCAAAAAAGATAGAAAAGTTTTCTCTTAAGAGAAGAAACATGAAAGCTATAAAGCTTGAAGCGCAAAATACAAAGCTAGTTTTATCTAAAATTGTCAAGGAACTAGATTCATCTATTCAAGGTGAGTTTTCAAATGCAGTAATCGAAACTCTTGATAAGAAGAGTTTAGAATATGATTCATTTGGATCTTAATAGGAAATTACGAAGATGTAGAATAAGAATTGATTAGCATGATTAAGTTAATTAATTCTTATTTTTTTAATTTATTTTGATTAAGATTTAATGAACGAGGAAGAATTTTGTCAAAGTTGAAAGAGAAATAGTTATTGTATCAAAAAGTTGAATTAATAGTATGAAAAAGAAAAGTTTCCGAAGAAGCTTACGGATTCTATAATAGCAGTAACGTGAAGTGCATCGAATGTGAGGGAGAAAGACAGAAATACTCTAAATATATTTATGGATTTAGAGTATTTCGTTTTCTTTCCCCCACAAAGCTCATTCCATTCAACCACTGTGCTTATGGGGAGTAGGAGTTTACTCCGTAGTTAAAAACTTTATAAAGGTAGACGCAGTAGCTGATTGAATCAAGCTTCATCACTTGTGATTCGCTTAATTCTAATCAGCCTTGCGGAGGTAAGACTACAAAGCAAACAGGACTCACAGTGTGAGTCCTGTTTTGTCTTTGGTCTTACTCCCATTTGAAGCTTCGAAGGTGTAAGACTTTGGCTTACACCGGTGCAACGTTACAGCTATTATGAAGACATCCGTGAGGATTCGAAGGAATCTTTCTTTATGTTGATAAGAAAGATAAACTTTAAGAAATGGCTAAATCCTTTTAAAAGGCGTAGATTCAGTGATAAAATAAACTGACATCAACCGTGGAGGAATATATGGAAGACAAAAAATTATTGATGAATACATATACAGGTCGCGTATTTAATCCGCTGGAAATGGTTCCAGACAATGTTGCCATTGAAGATATTGCGCATGCCTTAAGTATGATGTGTCGAGGAAACGGACATCTACGTTTCTTTTATTCAGTAGGATTACATAGCATTAACTGTGCACAAGAAGCCATTGCTAGGGGATACCAAACAGGAACGGTCCTTGCTTGTTTGCTGCATGATGCAACCGAAGCCTATATCGCTGATTTAATTCGTCCTGTGAAAAATCAATTGCCAGAGTACGAAGTCATGGAAAATAACTTATTAGAAGTGATTAAAGAAAAGTTCTTCTTGCAACATTTAGAAGAGAAGGAATGGGCAAAAGTGTGGGCGATTGATCATGAAATGCTCTCGAATGAATTGCCAATCATTTTAACGGATGAACCGATGGTGGAAAAGGTGCCGTTGTTAAGTCGACCAATTCTGGAAGAAAGAAGCATGCGAGCGGTCGAACTTGAATTCTTGAAGTTATTTAACGAACTGTTCGAAGCGTATCAAAAAGAAGTGAAAAAGTTGAAGCGTGCGATTCAAAAAAGAGAACTAGAGGCAATGACGCCAGGGAAACGACGTGCAGAAGAGAAACGAGTGGTGGAATGGCTCAAAGGAATGCCGCAATGGATTGAGGCAAAGACGGTTGCTATCACAATGCCGATGCGACTCGAATTCCAATTAGACTTAATTGTTCAAGAGGCAAGACTGGCTGGTAAGCAGCTATTTGTTCCTGTGACAATGCCAGATAAGACTTTGGTGTTTGTCGAGTGGAATGAACAAACAACCTTTAAGCGTTCTGCTTTTGGAGCGCTAGAGCCTGTGATTGATAGTGCGCATCCGATTTTCGAAGCAAAAGAAATAGACTTAGTCATCGTTCCGGGACTACTTTATAGTACAAAAGGGGACCGTCTCGGCTTTGGAGGCGGATATTATGATAGAACCTTACAACACGTGGAAGATTATCGCATTTTATCAGTGGCATATACGACGCAGGTGACGTCTGTTGTTGATTGGCCAGTATTTGACACAGATATCCAAATTTCAACAATTATTACGAGTGAAGGAGTGGTTAGAGATGTTTAAGATTAACCCATGGAAATTAGAACGAATGAAGAGAAATTTCAATGAGAATTTTAGTTTCACCTATTTATTTCTCACGATTCAAGCGGCGCTGTTTATCGTGATGTCGCTAGCGGGGGGGAGCACGAATGGACAAGTTCTTGTTAACTTTGGTGCGAAATTCAATCCGTACATTATTCATCAACATGAATATTATCGCTTTCTAACACCGATTTTCTTACATATTGGACTAGAACATATCTTGTTTAATAGCGTATTCTTATACATGATTGGTCGTCAGATGGAGTACGAAATTGGGCACTGGAGATTTCTTGCGGTGTACCTGTTATCAGGAATTATGGGGAATCTTGCAAGTTTCGCTTTTTCTTCAAGCATTTCGGCAGGGGCAAGTACGGCGCTCTTTGGACTGATGGGAGCTGTTGTTTATCTATCACGCAAACATGGCTACATTCGTTCTTTCCAACAAATGGGAGTGCAATATGCTGGACTTCTTATTATCAATATTGTTCTTGGATTTATCAATCCGGCTGTAGATAACTATGGTCACTTAGGAGGGCTCGTTGGTGGATACTTAGTGATGATGGCGATAAGCTTTAGAGGGGACAGACTTTCAAAACCTGCTTCACGCATTGCTGGAATTGTGGCATATATTGTCGTGGCATTTTTACTATTTACACTAGGAATGAAAGGATAATGCTGTTATAATGTAAGCATATACAAAGTTTCATGGAGTGAATACAATGGAAAAGAAAATTATTGGTATTGATTTAGGTGGAACGTCCATCAAATTTGCGATTATTACGCTTGAAGGTGAAATTCAACAAAAATGGTCGATTCCTACAAATATTTTAGATGAAGGAAGTCATATTGTTGACGATATTATCGACTCTATTCGTCATCGTTTAGATTTGTTAGGATTAACGGCTGAAAACTTTGCTGGAATTGGAATGGGGTCTCCAGGAGTCGTGGATAGAGAGAATGGAACAGTCATTGGTGCCTACAACTTAAACTGGAAAACATTACAACCATTAAGAGAAAAAATTGAAGGCGCACTAGGAATTTCTTTCTTCATCGATAATGATGCTAACGTTGCCGCACTTGGTGAAAAATGGATGGGTGCCGGTGGAGACCAACCCGACGTAACCTTCTTTACACTTGGAACTGGTGTCGGCGGTGGGATTATCGCTGAAAACCGTCTAATTCACGGTGTAGCGGGTGCTGGTGGAGAACTAGGACATATTACGGTTGATTTTAGTGATAGACCATTTGCCTGTACTTGCGGTAAAAAAGGCTGTCTTGAAACGGTCGCGAGTGCAACAGGGATTGTGAACTTAGCACGTCGTTATGCAGACGAATATGCAGGAGATTCAGAGTTGAAAGCAAGAATCGATGATGGGCAAGATGTGAGTGCTAAAGACGTATTTGATTTAGCCAAACAAGATGATCCGCTCGCATTAATCGTCCTTCGTCATTTCTCAAAATACTTAGGAATTGCATGTTCACATGTTGCGAATATGTTGAATCCATCCTTCATCGTTATCGGTGGTGGAGTGAGCGCTGCAGGAGAATTCTTGTTAGAAGGCGTTCGTAAAGAATATGAACAATTAGTATTCCCACAAGTTCGTGAAACAACACATTTGCGTTTAGCAGAACTTGGGAACGATGCAGGAGTCATTGGAGCAGCTTCTTTAGTGCTTTTGAAAGATTAGAAGAAACATGATACAATAGCTCTTGTCTGATTAAAATTATTTTTGAAGGGGTTTAGTCTCATGTGGTATATTATTTGGGCTTTATTTATGGCCTACGGAATTTACTTATTTGTATTAGTTTGGATGCGTCAATCTTCTGCTAAAGTGGTTAGCGCTGAAGAGTTCGGAAAGGATTTACGTCATGGACAATTAATCGATGTGCGTGAAAAAGACGAATTCAAAGCCGCTCATATTTTAGGAGCGCGTAACATTCCTTATTCTCAATTTAAAGAACGTTACATGGAATTACGTAAAGACCAACCAATCTATTTATACGAAGAAGGCGTATCCATCGCTGGTCGTTGTGCTTACCGTCTAAAGAAAAATGGATATACAAATATTTACATTTTAAAACATGGCTTCGAAGCATGGAACGGTAAAGTGAAAAAAAGAGAAAACTAATATGAAAAAGAGCTAGTTCGTTAGAACTAGCTCTTTTTATTTATTTTGCATGCTGTTTTCTGTAGTCTCCTGGAGAAACCCCAATTTTCTCTTTAAAGATTTTCGTGAAGTAAGAGTAATTATCATATCCCACTTCAGAGGCCACTTGTGCAATAGGCGTCTTCGTGTCTGATAGTAATTCTTTAGCAGCGTTGATGCGTTTATCGGTAATATATTTGACCAGTGTTTCGCCTGTTTCTTTCTTAAAGATTCGAGCGAGGTGATCCGCACTGAGATATACCATATCGGCTAAAATCGTTCGACTTAAGTCTTCTTTGTAGTGATGGTCAATATATTCGATGATGCGTTGGATGCTATTTTTTTGATTTTCGGTATCGGTGACGTAATTGCGTGCACGTGACCAATAGTAATTGAAGTATTCTTCAAAAGATTCAATCGAATGGAATTTTCTTTGGAATAGGAAATCATGCTCGGCATTTTGGAATAGCTTATGTGCTGAAATCCCATTTTGATCTAAGTAAATCCCAATTTGTTGCGTCCAGTCCAAATGAAGCTTTTGCAAGGTGGCTTTTGGCACCAATCCATTTGAAATATAGTGAGACAGATTCGTGATTAACTCATTTTCGTCGAGTCCATCCGAGAAGGTGATGGAATTGATGGCAACTTCTTTTTTCTGTAAAACGTCAACATCAGAAGAAACTGGAATAATCGTATTCCAATAAGGAACTTGTTGTCCTGTTGCTGCGTAGAGTTCTTTTACGTCTGTCAAAATGTTCGTGCATTCGAAGCAATTTGTGAACGTAATGATAGAATTTTGATGCAACTTATCTTGAATCTCTTGTTGGATTTTTCTGGCGAATGCTTCACTATTGATAGAATTGTCCACCCTAAAGAGGCAAACGTAATGATCGACAAGACCTTCCATCTTAAACAAGCTTGCGAGTTGATACATCTCATTAGAAAAAGCTTGGAATACCTTTCTTAATTGAGAGGTCCATGACGGAATTTCTGGGGAGTAATCTGCTTCATTAATGTGCAATGTAATCACACCCGTTAGGAAATACTGATGATCTTTTAAATTCAATTGACGTCTTTGCAGTTCAGTTTTTAGTTCTTCCAGACGGTGGTTGCGTGGTTTTCTTAAATATTCAAACCAGAAATTATTCTCGGTTTGGAAGGATGATTCAAGAGGCACTGCAGGACGTTGTTCTGTAATCTTATCGAGTGCCTTTTGAATAATAAATTCTAACTTTTCAAAGTTAATTGGTTTTAAGTAATATTCAAAACTTTGCAATTCAATCGCTTTTTGTGCGTAGTTGAAATCAGCATAATTGGTTAAAAAGATGGTTTTGATGTCGTAGTTTTCGTTTCTTACCCAAGAGAGCAGTTCGAGCCCACTTCCTTGAGGCATTTCAATATCGCTAATCATTAGATGGATAGGATTTTCTTTAATGATTGCTTGAGCCTGAGTGAGGCTATTGGCTGCGTAGACGTTGTCGATTTTGAGTCGTTCCCAATGGATTTTTTCACGTAACGCTTCGATGATAAAACGATCGTCATCAACGAGTAGTATATTCATTAGAATCTCCTTTCAACTCTTTATATGGAACTAGAATATCAATTCTAGCACCACCTGAAGTGTTATTTTCAAAAGTAATTGTAAAATCATTCTGATAGAGAAGAGTCAGACGTTCAATTGCATTGGTAATTCCGATGTGATGACCATCCTCAGACATTAATGATTCCTTGTTTTTGAGTTTTTGAAGAATGTCCGTAGTAAAACCTGGGCCGTTGTCTTTAACACAAATTTCAATATAAGGTTTCTCATCAACGATTTGTTTTTGAAGAGAAAGGTCAATGGCGATTCCATCTTGGAATGAAAAACCGTGCTTAATCGTATTTTCAACGAAGGTTTGTAGTAATAGAGATGGCACTAACGCATGATGGAGTTCGTTATCAAGCTCTAGTGCAAAATGGATATTATCGCCGTATCGAATGCGTTGGATTTCCAAGTAGTCCTTAATATGTTGGATTTCTTTCTCGAGTGGTGAAAAGTCTTGATCCACCATAAAGAGATATCGTAAGTAGTCCGAAGTTAAAATCGTTAACTCTTCAATTTGTTTATAATTCTCCATCTGAAGCATGCTATGAATCATGGAGAGCATGTTCAAATAAAAGTGAGGCCGAATTTGACTCTTTAAGTAGTTGAGTTCGACTTTTTTTAATTCTAATTGAGCGTGATATTCACGAATTTTTAACTCTTGCATATCGAAAAGTACTTGGCTCAATTTATCATTAGCCGTATCGATTTCCAAAATACCTTCAGAAGAAGCAATGTCATATAGCGATGTTGTTTCATCGATGCGTGAAAGACGCTCTGTTAAACGTGTGATTGGGTTCAACATTCTGTTTCGAATGAAAATAATCAACACGAGCGAAGCTATCGCAATGAGAATTGGAACAATGGCGATAAAGACTTCAAAAAGAACAATACTCTTAAATACATCTGTGTAGTCAACTGCAACATAAATGTCAAAAGGTAGTTGCGTCCGTTCGCTGTCGGCTTCAATTAAGTGAGTGGAAGCCGACAAGTTTTTCGGTTCTTTCAATGAAAGTTGTCCATTCTTTCCGATATTGAGTTTCCGAAGAGGCATTAGGATGTCATCAGCTGAAATTACCGCCATAATCGTTTTTTCTTTATAATGAACGACTTTAATCAAGTATTCCGTATCATTAATGTTAATCGCTTGCCATTTACGGTCGTCCGTATTATTTCTGAATGAATTGATATTATTTTTTAAATATAAGTAATCTTGATAGGGAATATAGAGAGTGGATGCACTCAGAAAATGATGCGTTCCTTCTGTAGCCACCAAAAAAGACATACGTGTTTCGTGTTGGTATTCGTAATCATTGAAGGTGGTTTGCACCTTCTTGACGGTTTTCTCATAGTCCGTGTAACTTTGTGGTTCATTCAGTTCATCTAAGCCCCCATCGTGAGTGACCGTTGAATATAAAAAGCGTTCAACGGAACGCATTTCATCATTCAGCCCATTCGCGTAAATCTCAATAGAACTCGTCAATTGTTGAATATTTTGATTCTTTATAAAATCTCTTGTGGCATTACTGACAAAGAGACTGATCACTGTAATAAGGATAAGAAGGACTAATAATACTTGAAAGAAAAATTTAAAAGAATGTCTTTTAGATAGAATACTATGTAGTTTCATAACTTTTACCTCGCTTCTCAAGTATAACACTATCACAAAAGTTGTCAAAAAACGATATGAATTCAGAAGATGTCGGAAAAGTGATATAAATTTAGCAATATTGTCTGAATAGTGAATACTTCTAATCGAAAAAGTGATATAAAGAAAGCGTTTTATTTTATAAAATAATAACAGGAATTTGAAACAGGAGGGAAATTATGAAAGAGTTAACCCCATTACAAAAAAGAAAGATAAAAAGCAACATTCCTTTATATGTGCTCCTATTTCCTTCGATTATTTTACTTATAATATTTGCATATATCCCAATGTTAGGACTTGTGATTGCTTTTAAAGATTACTCACCGGCAAACGGAATTCTAAATAGTCCGTGGGTAGGGTTTAAATATTTCACCCAATTCTTTAATTCGGTTCAATTCGGAACAACGATGATGAACACATTAAAGATTTCAATCTATAGCATTCTCGTTGGATTTCCATTACCAATCTTACTAGCGCTCTTATGTAACCAATTAAGAACAGGGAAATTCAAAAAGTTCTTCCAAGTAACGACTTATTTACCACACTTTATTTCAACAATGGTAATGTGTGGGATGATTATTTTATTCTTATCACCAAATAGTGGGTTGATTGCCAATATCTTTAATTCTCTTGGTTGGACAATGCCAAACTTATTATCAAAACCAGATAGTTTTGCTGGCGTTTATGTTTGGAGTGATGTTTGGCAACATATCGGTTGGGATAGCATTATTTACTTAGCAGCTTTATCAGCCATTGACCCAACGTATTACGAGGCTGCTACGATGGACGGAGCTTCTCGTATCCAAAAGATTCTTAACATCGATTTACCATTACTTTTACCAACAGCAATGATTCTCTTGATTTTAAGAGCCGGTAGTTTATTAAGTATCGGTTTTGAAAAAGTATTACTATTACAAAATCCATTGAATCTAGCTGGAAGTGAGGTGATTTCGACTTACGTATATAAAGTTGGGATGCTTAACTTCCAATATAGTTACTCTACAGCAATCGGATTATTCAATACTGTAGTCAACTTAATTATTCTTTTATCTGTCAATTGGTTCTCTAAACGATATACCAAAACAGGACTATTTTAAAAGGAGGGTGGTCTTACCGTGAAACGATTTAAGATTTCAAGAAAATCAAAATCAGATTTGTTTTTTGACGTAGTAATCTACGGTTTTGCAATCTTGTTAATATTATTAATCGTATACCCATTGTGGTTCGTTGTGATTGCTTCTTTTAGTAATCCTTCTGATGTCGCCAATGGTAAAGTTTGGTTCATTCCCCACGAATGGAAATTAGACGGATACCTTCGATTAATTGAACAACCACTGTTCTTAAGAAGTTATCTCAACACGATTTTATATACAGTAGTCGGTACTTTATTTGCACTATTGGTTAATATCCCTGCTGGATATGCATTATCTAGACGAGACCTACTTGGAAAAAAATGGGTCAGCATTCTCATTATTGTTCCAATGTTTGTTTCAGGTGGATTGATTCCAATCTACTTAACAGTGAAGAGTGTCGGACTTGTCGATACATTCTGGGTAATGGTCGTTCCATTTGCAGTATCTTCATACAACATCATTGTTGCAAGAACATTCTTCAATAACAGTATCCCAGAAGGATTGTGGGAAGCCGCTCAAATTGATGGATGTGGAACGATTCGATATTTCTTTAAAATCGTTGTTCCTTTATCAAAAGCCATTATTGCTGTAATTGGTTTATGGACAGCAGTTGGTATTTGGAACTCTTGGTTCAACGCTTTGATTTACTTAACGAAAGAAAACTTGCAACCATTGCAATTAATCTTAAGACGATTACTCATTAGTAACCAAATGATGCAATCTCAGGCAACAGGGGAACTTGCATCAGACCTTCGGATTAAAGCCGATATGATGAAATACGCAGCGATTGTAATTTCAACGGCTCCGATTATGTTGCTTTATCCATTTGTCCAAAAATATTTCAATCAGGGTGTCATGATTGGCGCACTAAAAGAATAGGAGAGATATTATGAAAATCAACAAAATGAAATATTTGTTTTTGGCAGCAGCTACACTGACTGGACTAGCAGCTTGCTCAAATTCAACAACAACGTCGAGTGACGAAAATGCAGATCAAACGAATTTCAAAATCACAACGGTTCGATGGTCGGACTGGGGCGATGAGTACCAAAAAGGTTTTATCGATGATTCTGCAAAAGAAGCAGGTATTGAAATCAGTTGGGATACACTGATAGCAGCAGACTGGACAGATAAAAAATCTGTTTTAATTGCTAGTGGTGACCTACCTGATGCATTCTTAGGATCAAACGCATTTAATGATGCTGAAATTTCTCAAAACCAATCTTTATTTATTCCTCTAGAAGATTTAATTAAAGAAAACATGCCTAATTTAACAAAGGCAATGGAAAAAGAACCAAAACTAAAAGCGATGATTACATCTCCTGATGGACATATTTATAGTCTTCCTAAGAAGTTACCAATGCGTCCAACAGTAGCAAACCAATTATTCATCAATAAAAAATGGCTCGATAATTTAGGGTTAAAAGTACCTGAAACTTATGAAGAATTAGTTAAAGTACTTCAAGAATTCAAAGATAAAGACGCAAATGGTAATGGAGATGCAACAGACGAAATTCCATTTGGGGCAGGTAACTTTGACCCAACATTCTCTTACATCCTTCCATTTAACAACCGTTTAGGTGCAGATAACACTTATGAAATGTCTGTAAAAGATGGCAAACCTGTATATCTTCGTACAGAAGAAAGCTACAAACAAGGGATTGCAGCAATGCATGAAGCATACAAGAAAGGGTTAATCGACCCTGAAATTTATACTGAAGATTCATCTATGAGTGCTGCAAAACGTATGGATAAATCAGTATCTAGAGTGGGGGTTTCAAGTGGTTGGACTGCTGATGCTACATTTGGATTACACGCAAGCGAATATGTTCCTTTACCAGCGTTAAAAGGTCCTGATGGAAAAGGTTATGTTTTTTCAGACCCAGACCACTACAACTATGGACGTAATGAATTGTTAGTGACAACAAAAGCTAAGAACCCTGCTAAATTATTACAATGGTTCGATAAATTCTATACTGATGATGCAAGTATCCAAACCTTCTACGGTTCATTTGGAATTGCTACAGAAAAAAATGGCGACAAATATACAGTATTACCTCCAAAAGATGGTAAGTCTGCAGACGAATATGCTTGGATTCATTCTCTTCGTGACTTCGGACCTAAATACGTGAGCGACGATATCAACAGCCGTGTAGAAATCGACCAAACTCAAGGTGACGGTTTGAAATTGAAGATGGACCAAGAATTAAAACAATATGCTTTACCAGCTTACCCTAATGTAGTCTTTTCTCAAGAAGAATTAAGCAAATTAGCTTCAATTTACGTAAGTATCAATTCTTATGTAAAACAACAAGCCTCTAAATGGGTAGTTGATGGCGGAATTGAAGAAGAATGGGATTCTTACTTAACAAACCTTAAAAATATGGGATTGGATGAATTCATCAAGATTCAACAAGACGCATATGACCGTTATCAAAAAGAAGTTCAATAATCAAATTTTTAACTAATACCCTAACTGAAATGTTTAAATTAAAATGAGTAGAGGGAGCGAGATTGAAGAAAAATCTTTCTTGCTTCCTTTTCTCATATAGGTATGGTGATTTCAATGAAAAAACTATTTCAAATCGATGGGCCACTCGTTAGAGGATTAACGCTCATTACCAATTTAATTCTATTAAATACATTATTTATCATTACGAGCATTCCTCTTGTGACGATAGGGGCGTCTGTGACATCTCTTAACACGATGCTGCACCGGATTTTAAAGGACGATGATAGCGATATTGTTTATCATTATTTTCGTATTTTTAAATCCAACTTTAAGCAAGCCACTGTTATTTGGGCCTCTCTTGTGGTACTTGGAGTTCTATTATTTTTGAACTACAGTATTTTTTCGAATACCAACTTCTTGAATGGATATGGATTGTTACTGCTAGCGCCATTTGGAATGCTTGTGATATTAGGGATTGTCATTCTCTTACCCTATGTCGGATTATTTGAAAATAGTTTCAAAGACAGTGTCATCAATAGCTTTTTCGTTTGTATTTTAGATCCGCTACGAGCCATTCTATTAATTCTATTTAACTGTGCAGTGGTATACATGAGTGTGAATACGCCGGAGAGATTATTGACGGCAATTTATGTTTTTACTTTTGGTGGATTTGCAATCTGGGCATTGTTAAATGTAAAAGTAACGAGTAAAATGTTTAAGAAGGCATATAAATTAAGCAATGGAGGTACACAAGATGAAAATTTTTAAAGGAGATTTTTATCGTATCAGCGTTCTAACGGATAAACTCATTCGTTTAGAATATTCAAAAAATGGGCAGTTCGAAGATAGATATACGCAATTAATCCAAAACAGAGACTTTGGAGAGGTGGATGTTGAAGCAACAGAAACACCAGACCTATTAGATATTAATACGAAGTTCTTCCGTTTGCGCTATAACAAAGGCGAATTCAATAATCAAAATCTCTTTATCGAACTAAAGGGGCAATTCGCTCTTTACGGAAGTCGATGGTACTTTGGTGAACCAATCGAAACCTTAAAAGGAACGACGCGTACCCTTGACCAAGTGGATGGGGAAACAGAACTAGAAGACGGAATTATTAGTAAGAGTGGTTATGCCGTTTTAGATGATTCGAATGGATTCATCAGTGATGAAAAAGAAGGCTTTATCAAAAAAGAAAGCGAAGTGGATCTCTACTTCTTTGCTTATGGGCACGACTATAGAGGAGCCATCAGAGACTTCTATCATTTAACAGGTGCAACTCCATTATTACCACGATATGCCTTAGGAAATTGGTGGAGCCGTTATTGGGCGTATACTGCTGATGAGTATTTAAGTCTCGTTGAACGCTTCGAAGACGAAGAGGTGCCACTTGCGGTTGGCGTGTTAGATATGGACTGGCATATCACAAAGATTCCTGAACGCTTCGGTAGTGGGTGGACAGGATATTCTTGGAACCGGGAACTCATTCCAGAGCCAGAAAAATTATTAAAGAAACTGCATGATAAGAAATTAAAACTTTCATTGAATGTCCATCCAGCTGACGGCATTCGTGCGTATGAAGATGCGTATCCAGCTGTTGCAAAACGTCTAGGATTAGATGCAGCAAGCGAAGAACCTGCTATTTTTGACATTGCAAATCCTTGCTTTAGAGAATCATATTTCAAAGATGTTCATTATCCATTAGAAGAACAAGGCGTTGATTTCTGGTGGATTGACTGGCAACAAGGAACGCATGGGGTACAAGATCCATTGTGGCTATTGAACCATTATCATTTTGTCGATAATAGTAAGAGGGCAGATGGCGGTTTAATCTTATCCCGTTATGCAGGACCAGGAAGCCATCGTTATCCAGTTGGATTTTCTGGTGACTCTATTGTGACTTGGGAATCTCTGAAATTCCAACCTTATTTCACTGCAACAGCTTCTAATATCGGATATAGCTGGTGGAGTCATGATATTGGCGGTCATATGCTCGGTTATTATGACGAAGAATTACAAACTCGCTGGTTACAATATGGCGTCTTTAGTCCAATTACACGACTTCATAGTACGCAAAGTCCATTCAATAGTAAGGAGCCATGGTTCTTTACGAAGCATACTGCAGAAATTATGAAGAACTATTTACGTCTAAGACATCAATTGATTCCATATCTTTACACGATGAATGTGGCAACGCATGAAGAGGGCGTACCACTTGTGAGTCCGATGTACTATTTCTATCCAGAAAATGAGGTAAGTTACCATGTGCCAAATCAATACTTCTTCGGTAGCGAGTTAATGGTCGCTCCAATCACAGAACCAATGAACAAAGATTACCAAACGGCTAAAGTTCAAGTGTGGTTCCCTGAAGGAAAATGGTACGACTTCTTCACAGGAAGAGAGTATGCAGGTGATGTAGTGCTTGATATTTATCGTGATATCGAATCCATTCCTGTATTTGCCAAAGAAGGAGCGATTGTTCCGCTAGATGGAACTGGAGTGAAGATAGGGGTAGATTTACCTGAAATTATCGACTGGTATGTTTTCCCAGGAACGCATCATTCCTTTGAGATGGTGGAAGACTTAGATGGAGCTCGTTGTGTCACAACATTATCTGTTGATTGGAAGTTGGGTGCTGTTCAATTATCTGTTGAAGGGGAAACAGACATCCTTCCAGAAAACAGAATTCACCGTATTCATGTCCAAGGAAGCCAAGGCATTGTCGTTGAATTGGAAAATAAAAATGCGACTGTTGAGTTTACAGTGGGTGAAAAACAAACAGTCAATAGAAACGAAGCGTTCTTCCAAGTACTCAAGAATGCGAACCTTCCATACGCCACTAAAGATCACTTATATCGTCGCTTAGTTAATGCTAAAAATTCGAATGAAATCATGAATATCTTACATCATGAAGATGACGAATTAAGAGGACGATTGCTAGAAGTCTTATTTATAAGTGAACCGTAGCAAAAAACGGATACTTCCAATAGGAGGTATCCGTTTTACTATAATCAAAAAGCACTGTATCCATTTGCCCAATACAGTGCTTGATCGATTAATCCACTTTATAATACATCATTGCTTTGATGGTTTTACCATCTGTTACGGTTTGAGTACCATAAATACGGTCTTTAGAGATGTCAGATTGATCTTTGTCACCTGACATGACGCCATAAGTCAGTTCTACATTTTTAGGGATGAATGAGAAGACTGCGCCACCCACAAATGTATTTTCATTACCTTCGGGAACCATAATCCAGTTAAGGAGACCTTCTTGGAATTGTTGTTCAGTAATACCGACTTTGAATGTTTTACCTCCAGAAGTAATGTTTCCATCTTTATCGATATGGAATTCCCATCCTGCAGAGTTTCTCCATGTACCGGCTACACTTCGGAAATCTCCTTGCTTTATCGCTTGAATATCCATTGATGAAGGAGCAGGTGCTTCGGCTGGAACGGCTACTTTTTCAGTAGACACTGTCTTTGGAACAGGTGCCGTTACATGTTGCGTTTCAGCAGTGGTTGCAACAATCGTCGTTGGAGCTTCTGTTGTACTTGTTGTTGTTTGCTTCGTCGTTGTTGTGCTTTGAGTAGTAGTTGTAGGAGCTTGAGTTGTTGTTTCTTGTTTCTTTTGGAAGAATGAACAGCCACCTAAAGTAAGTGCGACTAGAATCATTGCCATAAATTTTTTCATAGAAATACCTCCTTTTCCAATTCCATTATACTACTAAATACAGTTTTTATGTAGAAAAAATTCATAATACATATTGCTTTGACATTTTCACTTTTTAGAGGTAAGATGACTATAGAGGTATCGGTAGGTGAGACTACCATGGAGATACGGATGACTACCGCAAAATAGTGGAGACACTATTCGTTGGTCAGCAGTCCCTGTCGTGAAGGCAGAGACTAATGTCATTACATTGCTCCATGATGTTAAAACTTGGACGAAAAATGAGAATTGTTTATATCGTAAGCATCTTGTCACGTCTAAGTTTCGACAAGGTGCTTTTTTATTTGCCTAAAATTTCTAGAAAGAGGTGGTTATATGCCTGGACCGGAGAGTCAAACGAAACAAATCAATGAGCGAAGGGAAGAGGGTGATAATCACCTGGAACTTCGCCTAATCTAAAAAAGAGGTGAAGAATATGAAAACAGCAAAAGAAAGATTCGATTTAGCATTGATGAATCCAATGTCAGAGGTTCTAGAAGCATTAGGAACATCTGTAAAAGGATTAAATGAAGAACAAGTAGAAACGCTCCGTGAAACATATGGAGAAAACAAAATTACAAAGGCTAAAGAAGATTCCATTTGGAAAAAGATTTACGAATCGATTATCAATCCATTTACGGTAATCTTATTAGTCATTGCGGTTGTCTCATTATTCACGAATGTGATTCTTGCAAAACCAGGTGAAGCCGACCCAACGACTTCCATCATTATTGTGGTGCTCGTGATTGTGTCAGGAGCCATTCGTTTTGTTCAAGAAATGAAAAGTGACAAAGCAGCAAGTAATTTATCCAATTTAATCGTCAATACAGCAACGGTTATTCGAGACGGCGAACAAAAGGAAGTCCCAATTGAAGACCTTGTTGTTGGAGATATTATTAAATTAAGTGCTGGAGACATGTTGCCAGCAGACGCATTATTATTAGAAACCCGTGACTTCTTTATTCAACAATCCAGCTTAACGGGTGAAAGTGAATCCATTGAGAAAAAATCAATCTGGATTCCAGATGAAGAAGAAAAGAAAAAACAAGCACTTGAGAGTGAACGTTTTGTATTTATGGGCTCAAACGTGGTCAGCGGTAGTGCTTTAGCAGTTATTTTAGTAACGGGGAACGATACGATGATTGGGCGTATCGAAAAAACATTGAATACATTCGAAGAACCAACGAGTTTTGAGAAAGAAATGAATAAAATTTCATGGCTATTGATTCGTTTAATGCTTGTGTTGGTACCAGTTGTATTCTTGATTAATGGATTAACAGACGGCGACTGGTTAGAAGCAGGGGTATTTG
>CAUTST010000029.1:0-19813 GCA_963540995.1 uncultured Streptococcus sp. | reverse complement strand
TTTGATCAAAAGTATCTTTAACGATTTGATTATTGTTTTGTTTAGAGATTTGATAAGCAACTATTTTCTTTGTGCCATAATCTAAAGCTGCACTTAAATAAGCTTTTTCAGGAGTTTCGAGCATATTCTTTGTCAATATAATTCGATACATATAATTTGGCAGTATCTTTTTTTGCAAAAAAATATTTTAGAATAATTCTAAAATTATTGCTTGACATATGAATGAATGTTCATGTATTATATAACCATAAGAAAAAATAGTGAGGAGATATCATGGATTTCAAAGAGCTAACTCATAACATTAAACATAAATTTGAACACTTATTCGATAAAGAAAAATCTCATGAAAGAGAGACGTGTCAAGATCATTACTTGCACCATGAAGACCACGAGCACGACCATGACCATGAGCACAACCATGAACATGAACATGAGCACGGGCATCATCACGGACACAACCATGATGATGGAAAAGCAGTCATCTTTTACATTGTGGGACTAGTGCTTTATATTATCGGTTTAGTACTTCATTTTATGGGAAATTCAATCTCAACAATTCTATTCATTTTAACGGTAATCTTATCTGGTTATCATGTATCGATGGAAGGAATTGAAGATACGATTGAACGTAGTAAAAAGAAAGGGAAGTTCCAACCGAATGTGCATATTTTGATGACACTTGCTGCAGTTGGTGCAGTGCTAATTGGGAATGCTGAAGAAGGAGCTTTACTGATTTTGATTTTTGCAGGAGCTCACTTCCTTGAAGAATACGTTGAAGAGAAAAGCCGTAAGTCACTAACGGCATTATTACAAATGAATCCAACACAAGCTCGCCTGATTCAAGAAGATGGGGAAGTTGTTGTCGTTGAGGTAACTGACTTAAAAATTGGTGATACATTAGAAGTATTACATGGTGACCAAGTACCAATCGATGGAGTGATTACAAAAGGCTTAACTTCAATTGATGAAGCAACCATTACAGGGGAAAGCATGCCTCGTTCAAAAGGAGAAGGCGACTCCGTATTTGCAAGTACTGTCAATATTTCTAATCGATTCGAAATGCAAGTAACTGCAGAAAGTTCGGATACGGTCTTTGCGAAAATTATGAAGGTTGTTGAAAATGCACAAGGTTCAATGAATAAGCAAGCAACCTTTATCCAAAAAATTGAGCCAATTTATGTTAATTTCGTATTAATCATGTGGCCAATCTTCTTATTATTTGGATATTTCTTAATGGGATGGGATTTAAACACGACGCTTTACCGTGGAATGGTATATCTCATTGGGGTGTCTCCATGTGCGTTAGCAGCGAGTGCGGTTCCAGCAACCTTAGCGGCGATGTCTCGTTTATCTAAAATGGGGATTTTAGCTAAAGGTGGAGCAGCCATCTCTCAATTGCAAGAATTACGTGTCATTTCATTTGATAAGACTGGAACGTTAACAAAAGGAACCCCAGAATTAACAGATTACTGGTTTGAAGATGAAGCGATGATTCCTGCTGTTGTAGCAATGGAAAAACAATCTACGCATCCTCTAGCAGAAGCTGTACTTCGTAAATTTAGTGGATTGCCAGTTTTAAATGAAGAAATTGAAGTAGAAGTACTTGTGGGACAAGGGGTTCGCACTGTAATCCGCAATGAGGAAATCCATATTATTAAACCAATGGATACAGTGGACCGCTCTATGGAAGTCGCTGCTCGCATGCAAGAGTGGGCAAGCGAAGGAAAGACAGTTGTAACTGTGGTGAAAAACAATACGATTGTCGGATTGATGGCCTTTATGGATTTACCAAATGAAGCCTCAAAAGCAGTACTCGATTACTTCAAGAGCGAACTCGTGCATACAACAATGATTACAGGGGATTCAAGAGAAACTGCTGAAATGATTGGGATGAAACTGGGTGTTCAAGAAGTAGTAGCCAATGTATTACCAGAACAAAAATTAGAGAAAATTCAATCTCAAAAAGAACGCTACGGATTAACAGCCATGGTAGGGGACGGTGTGAATGATGCGCCAGCTCTAGCAACTGCCGATATCGGTATTGCGATGGGAAATGGGACAGATATTGCGATTGAAACAAGTGATATCGTGATTATGAAAAACGACTTACAAAAGCTCGTTTCGGCTCATAAAATTAGTAAAAAATTACATCGTATCATCTTAGAAAATATGATTTTTGCGATGTCAATCGTTGTGTTACTGTTAATCCTTAACTTCTTTGGATTAACAAACATCGGCTGGGGAGTTGTGTTACATGAAGGAAGTACGATTTTAGTACTCTTAAATGGATTACGATTACTTGCACCGATAGAAGAATAAATGAAAAAGCAGAACAAGGACGCAGAGAAATAAGATTGTCCGAGTTCTGCTTTTTTGCACTTGTAATCACGCTTGTTCAAAACAAACGCGGTAAGAATCGCCGGTTGGAATAAGTTCTAAAGGCACATTTGTCCGATAAATACTATATTCAGGGAATTGCTCTAAAAACATTACAAAGTTATTTGGGTAAATACTCAACATCTTCGTAAACACATTATCTTGATCAATGATGACCGTTTTAATCTCACTAACATCTTTTACCCAAGGCGTTTCCACGTGGAAATAACTTCCCGGTGCAATATGGTACTCATATTTTAAAATTGTGATAGATTGGTCTAACATCAAAATCCCTCCATTCATTACACCTAAAGTATAGTTGAAATGAATGCGTTTTACAAATATATGTTCATGAATGAGCAAAAACTCCTAAAAAAGTCGCCGAAAAACAAGTTTTCAGTATGAAAGACGTCATTTTTGTATAAAAGAAAAGCCTTTAATTCAGAAAATTAGTGATTTTAGCCCACAAAGGGTATAAATTGTGATATAATAAATTTGATGAGTGTGTAGTGTAGGATTTTGGCCAGGCGTGAAAAGAGGCGAAAGCAATGGCGAAACGTGTCACGAAAGATGTCAAGAGTACTGTTGAAACGGAACTTCGAAAAGGAACAAGTAAATCGAGAATTGCGCATTTGTTAGGGGTCTCCTATGATGAAGGAGTTCGTATTATTTTGCAAGTGAAAGAATCGATTCGTCCGGAAGTAGGCAATCGCATTCGGTTTACTTTTAGAGAACAAGAAATGATTGGGATTATTTATAAATTATTAGCGAATAGTGCTATCGTTGTGATTGACTGGAATGCGTCTAATACATGCATGAAAGATATTTGTGAATCGCGGACGGTTGTTAATTTCAAAGATATTGTAGAATTTTTACCATTAGAGGAAGAATAAAGGTTAGGTTCATGGCGGATTGTCATGAGCCTTTTTTTATTTGTGTGCTTTCTAATTGCCCGCCTTTAAAGTATAATAGAAAGGTATAAGACAGGGGAGAAGTGTATGAGTGAGGAAAAGAAACAACTAGACGTACTTTCAGAAGAATTCGAAACGGTTGTCGAGAATGCTATCGATGACTTTGAAGAAAAAGTACAGAAGAAGGACTATATTGATGAGATTGAAGAGTTCTTTCAATTGCTCGAAAAAGCCAATCGGTGGGATGACCTTACCTATTATATCGAGGAGGATCAACTAAAATTACCAACGGAAAGTAGCTACTGGATGTGGAAAATAAAAGTGGCGATTCATAACGAACAGTTCAAGCAAGTTGAAGCATGGCTTGTTCACGAAGATGTGATTGCTGCACTTGGAATGGATAAGGTGCTTGAGTGCACATTGCTTTGCGAGAAAGAAAAAAATCGTTTCACAGAACAAGAAATCGAAAAACTTCAACAATTAAGCGCTCGTTTGAAGAAAGAAGAGCCTCTAACCGAAGAGCAAAATGCATATATGGCAAGAACATTATTGCTCATGCAAACACCACTCAAATGGACCGTCATTGAGGCTTTTCTAGCGAGCCCTTACACGCTACTATTCTGGAAAGGATTCCTCGTAGAATGTTGGTTAAGTGATGCAACGTCTGCCAAAGTTCGTTACTATGATGCGTTTCAAGAACAGATTGTAGACATAGAACGAGAAAGTGTTGTTTCTGTTTACGAGCATCCTGTATTTTTAGAAATCGAGCAACTGGTTGCGGCACAAAAGGACATCGAAGAAGACGTGAAAGAGATTTTGCTGCAAAAGGCGCAATCTGATTTTCTACGTGTGACGCCGTTTGTGGATCGTTATTTCAGTGACGGTGCAGAATGGGTGGAATCACACTTGCAACGAGAAGATTTATTACTTAGCTTGTATGAGAATGATGAGACATTTGTTCGTAGATTGAAAGCATAGTTTCAGTGTAATGAGAGAAAACACAGTATAATAAAGGTACATTAAAGGGGGAGTTCACATGGAAAGTGGAATTGTAAAATGGTTTAACAACGAAAAAGGGTATGGATTTATTCGAAACACAAAAACGGATGAAGATATTTTTGTGCATTTCACAGGGATAGCCAAAGAAGGCTTCAAGTCGTTGAAAGAAGGTCAACAGGTGACTTTTGAAATAACAAGAGGAGCGCATGGCGTTCAAGCGACGCATGTGGTCGTTGCAGAAAATGATTAAAGTCTATACGGACGCGGCCGTGAATGGAAATCCAGGAGACGTAGGATTGGGAGTCCTCGTTCTAAAAGATGGAGAACAAATACCGTTTAAAATCTCTGTGGAAGAAAAAATGGATAATCATTTAGCAGAATTCACAGCCATAAATTGGGCATTAAGCTGGTTACTCGATAAAGAAGTTCAGGAAGAACTCATCTTCATGCATACCGATTCCAAAGTAGCCGCTGATGCGATTGAAAAAAAATATACGAAAAAAGAAGCAAACCGAATCGTTTTAAAGGAAATTCAAAAGAAGGTAAAACACTTCCCGCAATTATTTGTGAAGTGGATTCCTGAAAGTGAAAATAAGGGGGCTGACCAATTAGCAAGACAAGCCCTCCAACAAACGATTACAAAGCTATAAAGGAGCAAATCAATGAACGAAAAAACACTCTATTTTAGTAGTTTATGTCCAGATACTGCACCGTTTAAAGCGGCGATGGAAAGACTTGGCGTAACTGCACGTGAAGTGGATATTACTGCGAGTATGAGAAACTTGAAAGAATTCTTGAGATTACGAGATAGTGAAGAGGTATTTACTCCTCGTAAAGAACAAGGAATGGTGGGAGTTCCGTGCCTTGTCGCTAACGAAGAGTATATTTTTGAAGTGAGCGACCTCGAAGAAAGGTTTGCTAAGTAGTGGAAGACTTAAAGAATAACATCATTCCACTAATCTTTTTGGGAATGAATGGGCTACTATTTGTGCTGATGGGCTTTGATAAGCTGTGTGCCGTCACGAAAAAGTGGCGTGTTCCAGAAAAAACACTTCTTGGAATTGGTTTATTTGGTGGAGGTTTTGGTGGACTACTTGGGGTAGTGATTTTTAACCATAAAAAGCGAAAACACTATTTTATGTGGACATTCCTATTGAATATTGCAATGTGGGGAATGCTCTATTATAGTTTATGGCTTAGAAAGTAGGGCTCATGGAGAAACAAGAACATTTATATTTTGATATTTGGATTGCGCTTCTTTGTACACTGTCTGGGATGGTAAACGTTGTAACGCTATTACTATTTTTAACACCAGCCACTCACTTTACTGGTATTATTATGCAATTTGTTTTAGCCTCCAATGAAGGGGAATGGGAGACAATGCTCCGTTTTCTAGGAATGATTCTTTGCTTCATGGGTGGTGGTGTATTGTCGGGTTTTCTTTTTTCGAAGAAAACATTTGAACCGACAAAGCGTTATGGTGTATTATTAATGGTGTTTGGAAGTATGATCCTTCTACTATTTATATTCGGCTTAAGAGATGATCGATGGTTATATTTCTTCTCATTTGTTGTGGGGACACAAAATGGGATGTTTATTTTCTATCATGGAATTATTGTACGAACATCTCACTTTACGGGATATTTAACCGATATTGGAGTGGTTCTTGGGCGATTGTTGCGAGGGCAAATTAAGGAACGTTGGAAAGTACTGTTTTATTTTACAAGCATGTTCTTTTTCGGAGTTGGTGGAACGATTTCGTTTCTTATGTACCAATCTTTTAGGTCGGCAGCTATTATTGCGATAGGCATCGGATATATATTAGTAGGATTGTATTATTTCAGTTTTCGTAAAGTGTTTTTACATAAATAGGAGGAAATCAATGAAAGTTTTAATTGTGGTGGATATGCAAAATGATTTTATCGATGGAGTACTTGGTTCAAAAGAAGCAGTGGCTAATGTCGATCCTGTTGTTGAAGTTATCGAAAATTTCGATGGAAAAGTATTTTATTTACAGGATACACACGGAGAAGATTATCTCGACACAGAAGAAGGACGACACTTACCAGTTGTACACGCTATAAGAGGAACTAAAGGATGGGAATTAAACCCACAAGTTCAAAAAGCGTTAGAAAAACGCCATGCAAAAGGCGTTGAAAAATCAACATTCGGGTCAGAGAAACTAATGACATTGATTCAAAAAGAAGTTCCAGATTTAGAAAGCATTACGTTAATTGGACTTTGTACAGATATTTGTGTGATTAGTAATGCATTGCTTGCTAAAACGCATTTTGTCAATGTCCCAATAAGTGTCATTGCAAGTGCTTGTGCAGGTATGACTCCAGCATCTCACGATAATGCTTTAAGCGTCATGAAGACGTGTCATATCGAAGTGGTTGAATAGGAGAAAGCGATGAGAGAACAAGATCCAAGAGATAGAATGAGAGAAATGTCCGTATTGAATCTCATTATGGTGATTGGGATTGGAATTGGGTTTGGAATCGGAATGTTAATCGACAATACCATTGGTGGTGTTGCAATTGGGATGTTAGGAGCGTTTATTTGTCGCTTATTATACATTCGTAAAAAGTATAAAGAAATCAATCCTAAAGATAAGAAAGAGTAGGCACATTTGTTGCGCTACTCTTTTTTCATAGTCATAATGAAGCTAAGTGAATGGAGGGAATATCATGGAACAATTTGAAAAAGAAGTAAGCCAATTTGTGGAAACAACAGCAGAAAAAGTAGAAGCGCTTATCGCAGAAGGAAAGGAAGTCGTTCTTTTTGTAGGACGCCCAACTTGCCCATACTGCCGTCGCTTTGCTCCAAAAATCAACGAAGTGCGTGAAGCATTAGGAAAAGAAATGTATTTCATCAATTCAGAAGATAGAGCAAACGAAGCGTTAGCAGCTTTCCGTGCGAAATACAATATGCCAACAGTACCTGGGTTATTAGTAGCTCGTAATGGCGAAGTGCGTGTGGTTTGTGACTCATCACAAAGTGTGGAACAAATCAAAGCGTTTATTGGATAAAAATAAAAATGAGACTCTCCGTGGAAGTGATTCGCGGAGAGTTTTTTAGGTCTGTGCTCAAATTCGATATTGTGATAGAATGAAATAGAAATAAAAAGGAGGGGTTCGATGAACGAAATTAAATGTCCACATTGCCAAACAGTTTTTACGATTGATGAGAACTCGTATGCAGATATTGTGAGCCAAGTGCGCAATAAGGAGTTTGCAGAAGATGTTCATAAGCAATTGGAATTTGCGAAGAAGCAATTTGAGACGGAAAAGGCACTCGCTAAAGAGCAAGAAAAGCGTCTATACGATGAAGAACGTGCGAACTTTGAACAGAAGATTCTTTCGCTTGAATTAGCGTTGAAAAATGCGGATGTAAAAGAAGAAAAGAATGTGCAAGAAGCACTCCATCAAAAAGAGAAAGAATTTAATAAGCTTCAAGCAGAATTGGATCAATTAAAACAACAACTCCAATTCAAAGAAGTAGAATTGTCTCAAAAATTCCAAGAAGAAATACATGCAAAAGAACGTACCATTCTTGAACTTAAACAAGCAAAAGAGTTGCAACAAAAAGAACAAGAAGTGCAGCAAACAGCCCTCAAAGAAAAATACGAATTGGAATTACGTTCGAAGAAAGATCAGTTCGAATTAGAGTTGAAGGCAAAAGACGAAGCAATCGCGTTCTATAAAGACTTTAAGGCGAAACAATCAACGAAGATGGTGGGGGAAAGCCTTGAGCAACACTGTGAAATCGAGTTTAATCGTCTTCGGATGACGGCGTTCCCGCGTGCTGAATTTGGCAAGGACAATGATGCCAAAACAGGAAGTAAGGGTGACTATATCTACCGCGAATATGATGAGAATGGAATTGAAATTCTATCGATTATGTTTGAAATGAAGAACGAAAATGACGAAACCGCAACGAAGAAGAAAAACGAACACTTCTTTAAAGAGTTGGATAAAGACCGTCACGAGAAGCAATGTGAATATGCGATTCTTGTCAGTCTCCTAGAAGCAGATAACGAACTCTATAACACAGGCATTGTGGATGTGTCGTACCAATATCCGAAAATGTATGTGGTGCGCCCACAATTCTTTATTCCGATTATTACCTTACTTCGTAATGCAGCGTTAAATTCATTGCAATATAAACAAGAGTTAGCATTGATGCGTGACCAACATATTGATATTACGCACTTTGAAGAAGACCTTGAGACTTTCAAAAAAGGCTTTGCGCGTAATTATGAACTCGCAAGTAAGAAATTCCAATCGGCCATTGATGAAATCGATAAGACGATTAAGAGTCTTGAGAAGACAAAAGCGGCATTGCTTTCTTCTGAAAATAATTTACGTTTAGCGAATAATAAAGCGGAAGACTTAACCGTGAAGAAGCTCGTGAAAAACAATCCAACGATGAAACAACGCTTTGAAGAATTAAATTAAGACGAATCACAAACACAAAACTCTATTTCGTAGTCATTCGAAGTAGAGTTTTTTTATGGATAAATATCGATAACTGTTCTCATTTAAAATAAAAAATGATGAAAATGGCCATCTCTTATGTACACTTGAAAAATATTGAAATATCAATAAAAAATTAACATTTTTCAATATGATATCGTTTGCTTTTTTACCTGGTAATGTGTACCATATAGAGGTATAGATAATAATGATTCTTATCTAGCACAAAATAAACAAACAGGTTTATAGGAGGAAAATACATGAAAGTTGTAGTAGTTGGATGTACTCATGCGGGTACTGCTGCAGTCAAAACAATTTTAAATGACAATCCAGGAACAGAAGTCGTTGTATACGAAAGAAATGATAATGTTTCATTCTTATCTTGTGGGATTGCCTTATACGTAGGAGGCGTGGTTAAAGACCCTCAAGGACTATTTTATTCAAGTCCAGACGAATTAGCATCATTAGGAGCTACAGTTCGTATGGAACATGATGTAACAAGCATCGACACTGTTGGTAAAACATTAACAGTAAAAGACTTAAAAACAGGTGAAGAAAAGACTGATTCATTTGATAAATTAGTATTAACAACAGGATCTTGGCCAATTCTTCCTCCAATCCCTGGGCGTGAATTAGAAAACGTTCAATTATGTAAAAACTACAACCAAGCAAAAGAAATCTTTGCTAAGAAAAACGACAAGAAGAAAATCGTTGTTGTCGGTGGTGGATACATCGGTATCGAATTAGTGGAAGCTTTCGCATTAGAAGGTAAAGAAGTAACATTAGTAGACGGTTTAGACCGTATCTTAAACAAATACTTAGACCCAGAATTCACTGACATCTTAGAAGATGACTTACGTGCACGTGGCGTAAACGTTCGCTTAAACGAAATGGTTAAATCATTCGAAGGCGAAAACGGTGTTGTAAACAAAGTTGTAACTTCAGGTGGCGAATACGAAGCTGACATGGTTATCTTATGTGTTGGTTTCCGTCCAAACAACGACTTAGTGAAAGATCAATTAGAAACTATGCCTAACGGTGCTATCATCGTTAACGACTACATGGAAACATCTGTTAAAGATGTATATGCTGCAGGAGACAGCTGTGCTGTTAACTACAACCCTAACGGAGGACATGCATACATTCCATTAGCAACAAACGCTGTACGTATGGGTTCATTAGTAGGTAAAAACATCAACGGCCACAAAGTGAAATACCGTGGAACTCAATCAACATCTGGATTACACTTATTCGGATGGAACATTGGTTCAACTGGGGTTAACGTAGGTAGCGCACCTCACTTTGGTTTAGATGTACGTTCTGTATACGTGGTAGATAACCACCGTCCAGAATTTATGCCAACATACGAAAAAATCTACATGAAATTAGTTTACGAAGTAGGTACAAACCGTATCGTAGGTGGACAAGTAATGTCTAAATACGACTGTACAGCTTCTGCAAACACATTGTCATTAGCAATCCAAAACAAAATGACAATCGAAGACTTAGCTTATGTAGACTTCTTCTTCCAACCAGTATTCGACCGTCCATGGAACTACTTAAACATCTTAGGACAAGCTGCTGTTGAACAAGAACGCGTATTAGCAGAAGGTAAATAAACACTTTTACAAAAGAGGATGCTTGCATCCTCTTTTTTGATGCATCGATCTCAAAATTCACTTATAAGTGAATTTTGGGATTTTTTAGTTGGGAGAAGAGGAGTCGTTATTTTTTTAGAAAGGGTAAAAATTTCTTCTTCCAACAAGAAAAAAACAGGCAATTATGATACAATAATTAAGATATAAATAGATAATTGCATTTAGCTTTAAAAGGAAGGGGAGGAAGGTCGTGCAACGACTGAAGAATTTTGGAATAAAGCTTTGGCAGATTATTCAAGAAGATTTATTGCATGTCAATATCGGTGTTGAATCCGCAGCGATGGCTTATTATATGTTGTTATCCATCATTCCAATTGTCATGTTGGTTTCTAATATTCTTCCATTATTACCCATTCCTATTGATGTAATTTTTAATGCATTAGAAGCGATTTTGCCAGAAAACATCACTGAAGTTATATTCCCAATTCTTCGGAATTACTTAGGAAACTTCAATGGTGGAGCACTTTCTGTCGGTTTGATTATTTTATTCTGGCCGGCTTCTCAAATGTTTAGTAGCATTCAGCGTTCGCTAAACGTTTTATATGGTGCACCAGTTCGTAGAAATGTTATTTTTGAACGATTTTTTGCGATTGTGATTGCAATGGCATCCATCTTAATCGTGTTCGCTGTCTCGATTGTTTTCATTTTTGGTGAACAAGTTTTAAGATTAGTCGGAGAATTTTTCTCTCTTAATTTATCCGCAGCGATTATCGATTTATCATTTGTAAAATGGGGACTCTTATTTGGGACTATCTTTTTACTCATGAGCTTTATGTATTTTGCAATTCCAAATGTTAAGTGGTCATTTTTATATGCCTTACCCGGCGGTTTCTTCACGACAATTGGATTTGTATTGATTTCGCAATTATTCTCGATTTATATTCATTACGCAGGTCGAAATTTAACGGCTAATGATGCGTTTGGAACATTGATTGTATTTATGATTTGGCTGTATTTTATTGCCAATGTAATGATTTTAGGGGGCGTGTTGAACGTGATTATTTACCGCTTTAGACACCCGAAAAAAGACACTGAAGGAGTAACAGATGAAAAAGAAGAACTTAATGTATGACGATAAAGATTCACGAATCGATTATGGCGTCATCCTTCCTGTATTATTATTAGCATTTATTAGCATAGCAACTTTATTCTCGACAACGTATTTAATTGCTGGGAATAACTCTCTTCGAATGGTACTCATGCAAGTAGTATGGTACATGGTAGGGGTTGTAGCGATTGTTGTCATTATGCAATTCGATTCGGAGCAGTTATGGAAACTGACAACTTGGGGATATATTTTTGGGCTTCTCATGCTACTCGCCGTTCTGTTCTTCTATGACAGAGCCACCTATGCTGACACGGGTGCAAAGAGCTGGTTTCGATTTGGGTCCTTCTCCTTCCAGCCTTCCGAGGTCGTGAAGATTTTCTATATTTTGATTTTAGCTAAAGTAGCCACTTCTCATAATATGAAGACGAAATATAAGACGACTCAAACGGACTGGCAATTATTCGTGAAGTTGATTTTATGGGCAGCGCCAGCGTTAGTACTCGTTATTTTGCAAAATGACTTAGGGACAACTCTTGTATTCTTAATGATTCTTGGTGGGGTTCTAATCATGTCAGGGGTTAGCTGGAAAATCTTACTTCCAATTATTATTGTAGTAGGATTAATCGGAGCGCTCCTTATTTACTTGGTAGTATATAACCGTCAAATTCTATTAAATATCGGATTTAAGAACTACCAATTTGCGCGTATCGATTCATGGTTAGATCCATACGGCGACCAAGGTGGGAATGGATATCAATTATTCCAAAGCTTAAAGGCTATTGGGTCAGGAAAAATGTTTGGGAAAGGGTTCGGCGTATCTGATGTATATGTACCTGTTCGTGAGTCTGACTTAATTTTTGCGACAATCGGAGAAAACTTCGGATTCTTAGGTGGGACCTTCTTAATCGCCATCTACTTTATCTTGATTTATCAAATGATTCGTGTCTGCTTTGATACGAAAAACGAGTTTTATACGTATATTGCAACCGGCGTTATCATGATGATTTTATTCCACGTGGTTGAAAATATCGGAATGACGATTGGGCTATTACCATTAACGGGGATTCCATTACCGTTTATTTCTCAAGGGGGGTCAAGCTTGCTTGGAAATATGATGGGGATTGGACTGATTATGTCGATGCGTTATCACTTCAAGAGTACGATTTTCGAAGATGAAGATGCAGCATTTGGAGCGAATCAACAAGATGCTACGATGTTACGCTTACGTCAGGAGGATTGAAAATGATTGTATATGTTCACCCAAAATGTACGACTTGTAAAAAGGCGTTAAAATGGTTCGAGTTAAATAATGTAACTTTTGAACAAAAAGATATTCGTGAAACTCCGCCAACAGCCAAAGAATTATTGAAAATTAAAAAGGCTCAAAACTTAGAGTGGAAGAAAATGGCCAATACGAGTGGTGAATTGTATCGCTCACTTGGCCTAAAAGATAAGCTTCCTCAGATGAGTGATAAAGAAGCTTCCCAACTTCTTGCCGGGAATGGCATGCTTATCAAACGTCCGCTTGTATTGGATCATGGGGAAGCGACATTCGGGTTTAAAGAAGAAGTTTACGAAGAGAGATGGAAGAGATAAGATGAAGAAATATAGTGAAAATGGACTATGGATTAAAAAAGACGGTTCAGAATATGTGATTGGCCTTTCGCCAAAAGGACAAGATGTCCTTGGAGACGTGAGCTTTGTGGAATTACTAAAGAGTGAAGCAGTAACACCTGAAGATTCGATTATTAGTGTCGAAGCAGCAAAGGCAGTAACAGAATTACTATCTCCACTGAGCGGAACTGTCGTGGCTTTCCATGATGAATTAGAAGATAATCCGGAGTTTTTGAATGAATTAACGGAAGAGAAAAATTGGATTGTTCGTTTAACTGGAGTCGATGAAGCGGCATTCAATGCGTTATTAGATGAAGACCTTCCATGTGAACAATGTGAAGTGAAATAAAGATAAGAAAAGAAAACTACGAGTTCTCACCAAGTGAGAATTCGTAGTTTTTTATTAGGCATTTTGTTTGAAGCGATTAACGCGTTCTACGAAGTTATCAAATAACCCTTGCATCACATTGCTATCTTCAATTAAGAGTTCTGGATGCCATTGAACGGCAACTACGCTTTGGTCAAGTGATTTAGATTCGAACGCTTCGATTAATCCATCTGTACTCCAAGCAACTGGGACAAAGTCTGAGGCCAATTGTTTAACCGCTTGGTGGTGATAAGAGTTCACTGGAGTCGTTGTTCCCAGAACGCGAGAAAGCTCGCTACCACTTGCGATTTGAATCGTATGTGTTGGTTGGCTTGGCATTGTTTTTTGTGTATGTTTCACAGAGATATTTTCGTATTGTGATTCAATATCTTGGTAGAGTGTTCCGCCAAGAGCGACGTTTAGAATTTGTAAGCCGCGACACACTGCAAAGATTGGTTTGTGTTGTCTATAAGCTTCTTTAATGAGCTCAATTTCAAACGCATCACGAGCAGGATAAGTACGTGCCAAATTAAGATGTGGTTCTTCGCCATATAATAATGGAGAAACGTCTTGTCCACCCGCTAATAAAAGTCCATCCACCCTAGAAATGAATTCTTTTGCTAATTCTGGGTTGCTGATGGGAATGATGACAGGAATTGCATTTGCCTTTTCAAGACCACGGACGAAACCATTTGGTGCATACGATAAAATGTAGCGATCTTCTTCCGTAGTATCTTGGCGATGATTTCCTGCAATACCAATAAGTGGATAAGTTTGCATGTGCATCAGCCTTTCTTTCAAAAATATGTTCCATCATACCGCATTTTCATGAAAATGAAAAGCATTATCATGAAATTTTAGAGGGTGCCTATTTGCGAATCGTTCTCAATTAGGATAAAATAATACAGAATAGAATCATTATAAAGGAGAATGTATCGTGGCAACTTTAGAGATTAAAAATCTACATGTATCGATCGAAGACAAAGAAATTTTGAAGGGTGTTAATTTAACCATTAATACTGGAGAAATTCATGCAGTCATGGGACCAAACGGAACAGGAAAATCAACGCTTTCTGCAGCGATTATGGGGCATCCAAGCTATGAAGTCACACAAGGAGAAATCCTATTAGACGGCGAAAATGTCTTAGAAATGGAAGTAGACGAGCGCGCTCGTGCAGGTCTATTTTTAGCAATGCAATATCCAAGCGAAATCGTTGGGGTAACAAACGCAGAATTCATGCGTTCAGCGATCAATGCTCGTCGTGAAGAAGGCGATAAAATGGGGGTTCGTGAATTCATCAAGAAATTAGATGAAAAAATGGAACTTCTAAACATGCTAGAAGAAATGGCAGAACGTTACTTAAACGAAGGGTTCTCAGGCGGGGAGAAAAAACGTAACGAGATTCTTCAATTATTAATGATTGAACCAACATTCGCGATTCTAGATGAAATCGACTCAGGGTTAGATATTGATGCGCTGAAAGTTGTTTCTCGTGGAGTCAATGCAATGCGTGGAGATAACTTTGGATCATTAATTATTACGCACTACCAACGTCTATTAAACTACATTGAACCAGATGTAGTGCATATTATGATGGATGGTCGTGTTGTGATGACGGGAGATGCGTCTCTTGCTCGTCGCCTAGAAGCTGAAGGATATAAAGGAATCAGTGAAGAATTAGGAATCAAGATTGAACATCAAGAGTAGGAGTGAGATTGTGGCAGAGACAAAATTAACCATAACACCAGAAGAAATCACCGCATTCTCTCTTACAAAGAATGAACCAGAGTGGTTTCTACAAACACGTTTAAAAGGCTTGGAACTAGCTAATACACTAGAGTTGCCATTTATCGAACGTGTGAAATTCCACCGTTGGAACTTATTCCAATCAGCAATCGGTGAAGGCACTTCAATGATTGAAGAACTTCCAAAAGTGATTCCAACAGCAGCTGGAAGTGCAAAAATTGTACAACTAGGCGCGGTATCATACTGGGAAGAAATGAACGTTGAAACAGCATTGAAGGACGTTCTCGTGATGGATTTATTCGATGCCCTGGAGCAATATCCAGAGCTCGTAAAACCGTACTATATGACAAAGGCCGTACCAGTCGATGAAGATAGCTTAACGGCTTACCACGCTGCGATGGTCAACTCTGGAGTATTTATTTATGTTCCTAAAAATGTAGATGTAAAAGATATTATTGAATCTCATTTCGTTCAAAATAACTTAGTGGACGAAGCGTTCGTGAAGCACGTGTTAATCGTGGCAGACGAAAATAGCTCACTCTCTTATGTAGAACGTTTTGAAAGTGTCGGTGACAAAAAGAATACAGCCAATATTGTTGTAGAAGTGATTGCGAAACAAGGGGCGAAAGTTCAGTTTGCGGCCGTTGATACTTTAGGGCAATCAACAGATGCGTATGTGAACCGTCGTGGCTATCTTGAAAAAGATGCAACAATTAACTGGGCACTTGGCATTATGAATGACGGAAATGTAATTGCAGACTTCGACTCTGAATTACGCGGAGACGGGTCTCATTCGCAAGTGAATGTGATCGGTATTTCGACAGGACGCCAAGTACAAGGGATTGATACACGTGTGACAAACTATGCGCCACATTCAGTGGGACATATTTTACAGCACGGTGTTATTTTAGATAAATCAACCTTAACCTTTAACGGAATTGGACATATTATTAAAGGAGCAAAATTCGCAGATGCCCAACAAGAAAGCCGTGTACTGATGCTTTCAGAAGGCGGACGTGGAGATGCAAATCCAATTCTATTAATCGATGAAAACGAAGTAACAGCAGGACACGCAGCGAGCGTGGGGCAAGTGGATGATGAACAATTATTCTACTTAACGAGCCGTGGAATCTCAGAAGCTGAGGCAAAACGCCTTGTCATTCGTGGATTCTTAGGAGCTGTCATCCGTTCAATTCCTTCAAGTGAGCTTCAAAAAGAACTTGTAGAAATGATTGAACAAAAGTTGGTTGCGAGCTATGAACAATAAAACGATTCGAGAAGACTTTCCAATATTAAAGCGTGAAGTCAACGATGAAGTGCTTGTCTATTTAGACAATGCAGCTACCACGCAAAAGCCACGTTCGGTCGTAGAAGCTGTTGAGAAATTCTACGAAACTCACAATGCGAATATTCATCGTGGTGTGCATACATTAGCACAAGAAGCCACTGAGTTGTATGAAGCAGCTCGAGTTAAAGTTGCGAAATTTATCAATGCTAGTAGCACAAAAGAAGTACTTTTTACGCGTGGAACAACAACTAGCTTAAACTGGGTTGCACAAGGGTTTGCGCCGAATCGCCTCCAGGAAGGAGACGAAATCTGGATTAGCCCTGCTGAGCACCATTCGAATGTGGTGTCTTGGCAACAAGTGGCAAAACAAACAGGAGCCGTCTTACGTTATTTTTCATTATCGAAAGAGGGCGAATTAGACCTTGAAGCAGTAGAAGAAGCTTTAACCGAGAAGGCGAAAATCGTTTCGATTAACCATTCCTCAAACGTTCTTGGAACAGTAACGGACGTGAAGCGTGTAGCCGAAATGGTTCACGCAGTAGGAGGCATCCTTGTTGTGGATGGTGCTCAAGCAGCACCGCATCAAAGGGTGAATGTCCAAGAGTTAGACTGTGACTTTTATGCCTTTAGTGGACATAAGATGCTTGCTCCAACAGGCATTGGTGTCTTATATGGAAAAGAAGCACTTCTTCAAGAGATGAATCCTGTAGAATTTGGCGGAGAAATGATTGATTTTGTGTACGACCAAGAGAGTACATGGAATGAATTGCCGTGGAAATTCGAAGCAGGTACTCCAAATATCGCAGGAGCCATTGGACTAGCGGCTGCTATCGATTATTTGGAAGAAATTGGGATGGAGACAATCCATCAGCATGAACAAGAAATTGTCGCGTATCTCTTACCGAAAATGCAAGAGATGGAAGGCGTGACAGTGTTCGGGCCAAGTGATCCCAAAAAACATTCTGGAGTCATTAGTTTTACCATCGACGGTATCCATCCACACGACGTTGCAACGGCGCTCGATATGGAAGGATTTGCAGTCCGTGCAGGACATCATTGTGCCCAACCTTTGATGCGATGGCTCGATGTACCGGCAACGTGCCGTGCAAGTTTTTATATTTATAACACGCTTCAAGAAGCAGAACACTTTTTAGAAGCATTAGAAAAAGTAAAGGAGTTTTTCCAATATGGCCTTATCTAAATTAGATCAGCTTTATCGTCAGGTGATTTTGGATCATTCGTCTCATCCGCACCATAAAGGATTGGTGGATGATGCGAGCATTCCAACGATTGAATTTAATAATCCAACGTGTGGAGATGTGTTGCAGTTGCAACTGATTGTAAATGACAATGGCGTGATTGAAGATGTTCACTTTGACGGACATGGCTGTACGATTAGTATGGCAAGTGCCAGTATGATGAGTGATGCGATTATTGGAAAGACGATTGATGAAGCACTCACCTTAGCAGAAGATTTCTCAAGTCTAGTGCAGGGTGAAACTGTGAATGAAGAACCTTTAGGGGATGCGGCGTTACTTGCCGGTGTTCAAAAATTCCCAGCGCGTATTAAATGTGCCACGCTTGCGTGGAAAGCATTAGAACGTGCCGTAGAAAATGAGAAAGCATAAGAAAGTGGTGACAAAATGAGTGGAGTTCCTGAATTAGCCGATTACAAATATGGCTTTCATGAGGATGTAACACCTGTTTATGAAACAGGAATGGGATTAAGCGAAGAAGTCGTTCGTACGATTTCAAAAGTGAAAAACGAGCCACAATGGATGCTTGATTTCCGATTAAAATCATTGAAGACATTCGAAAATATGCCAATGCAAACATGGGGTGCGGACCTATCAGATATTGATTTTGATGCGATTACGTACTTTAAACGTGCCAGCGATAAGCCAGCTCGTTCTTGGGATGATGTTCCTGATAAGATTAAAGATACTTTCGAGAAAATCGGGATTCCAGAAGCAGAGCGTGCGTATTTAGCCGGAGCTTCTGCACAATTTGAGTCTGAAGTAGTTTACCATAATATGAAAGAAGAATTCGATAAACTCGGAATCATCTTTACAGATACAGACTCAGCATTAAAAGAGTATCCTGAATTATTCAAAAAGTATTTTGCAAAACTAGTACCACCAACAGATAACAAATTAGCTGCGTTAAACTCAGCCGTATGGTCAGGTGGAACGTTCATCTATGTACCAAAAGGCGTGAAATGTGATGTACCGCTTCAAACGTACTTCCGTATCAATGACCAAAACATGGGACAATTCGAACGTACGCTCATCATCGTAGACGAAGGAGCAAGCGTGCACTATGTAGAAGGATGTACAGCACCAACGTACTCTTCAAACAGCTTGCATGCGGCGATTGTAGAAATCTTCGTTGAAGAGGGTGGCTACTGCCGTTATACAACCATTCAAAACTGGTCGGATAACGTGTATAACTTAGTAACGAAACGTGCCAAAGCGGCTGCTCACGGAACTGTTGAGTGGATTGATGGAAACCTTGGAGCGAAAACAACGATGAAATATCCTTCCGTATTCCTAGAGGGACCATACGCCAAAGGAACCATGTTATCGATTGCGTTTGCAGGAGAAGGCCAACACCAAGATACTGGTGCGAAGATGATTCATAATGCGCCACATACTTCAAGTTCAATCGTTTCAAAATCGATTGCTAAAGATGGCGGTGTCGTAAACTATCGTGGTCAAGTAACATTTGGTAAGAAATCCGATTATTCAATTTCTCATATCGAATGTGACACGATTATTATGGATGACAAGTCGAAATCAGACACGATTCCATTTAACGAAATTCATAATGATAAAGTAGCACTCGAGCATGAAGCAAAAGTGTCAAAAATCTCAGAAGAGCAGTTATTCTACTTGATGAGTCGCGGAATTAGCGAGTCAGAAGCAACAGAGATGATTGTGATGGGATTCGTTGAACCATTTACAAAAGAACTACCAATGGAATATGCGGTTGAACTAAACCGTTTAATCGCGTACGAAATGGAAGGTAGCGTAGGTTAATTTTTAATAAGACCCTAGAAACGTTGTTAAATCAACATTTCTAGGGTTGTTCTTTTTTGTGTTTTTAAAAATGACCATCAAAATGACCATCAATCGGTTAAAAATTTACATATTTTGCAAAATTATCGGCTATTTCATCTCTTTGTTTTTCTGTTACGTGAGTATAAATATCCATAGTAGTTTTGATGTTAGTGTGTCCTAATCTTTCTTGAACTACTTGAATAGGAGTACCCATTTCAAAGAGTAGTGAACAATGACTATGACGGAAACCGTGAATAGTTATCTTTTT
>CAUTST010000028.1:0-20523 GCA_963540995.1 uncultured Streptococcus sp. | reverse complement strand
CTTTTCCATTTGCATCAATAAAAGCTGAAGATGGGTACCCAACGATTCCTAATTTCTTTAAAAACTGGCCGTCATTATCTACTAAAACAGGAAGAGTTTTGTACTCTAATCCTGAAAACCATTCCTTAAAGTCCTCTAAACTCTTTTCACGATTCACACCTGGTGCAACAACGGTTAGAACGACCGCATCTTTAGGAGGCATGTCCGCTAATTGATTGATATCAGAAAGTCCTGCTAAACAAATTGGACACCAAGAAGCCCAAAATTTTACATAAATTTTCTTTCCCTTATACTCTGCAAGAGAAACTTCTTTTCCATCTAGAGTTTTAAAAGTATAATCATTCACTTCATCCATCCCCATTGTTCCATTCATTGAATCTTTATTTTCTGTCTTTTGCTCACTCATCATTCCCATTTCTTCAGTAGTAGTTTTCATATCCATTTTATCCATACCCATTTGTGAGTTTTGACAAGCAGCTAATAAAAATGTACTAAATACTGCTAACATTAATTTTCTTTTCATCATGATTTCTCCTTTTCATTAGTGAAGTATTTGTGGCAGTTGTGCCCAAATAATAGCTAAGCCCATCAACACAATCACTAAACCACCAAGTTTTTTTAATAACATTAAACGTTTTTTTGCTAGATTGAATACTTTGAATGCCAAAGTTGAAGCAATCGATAGTATTAAGAATGGAATCGATAATCCAAGAATATAGAGACATAATAAAAATACTCCATAATAAGGACTAGCTTGTTGTGTTGAAATTAATGACAACACTGCACTGAGTACAGGACCTACACAAGGTGTCCAACCAAAACTAAAACTAAGCCCCAGTAAGTAACTACTCCATAAAGACTTTTGATTCTTCATTTCAAACTGTACAGTCTTTTGTTTTTGTAAAAATAAAAATTGAAAGAATTCCATCTGATGTAAACCTAAAATAACAATCATGACTCCTAAAGAAATATTGAACCACGCGTTGTATATTAAGCTCCCTAAGATAGTTGCTGCAAATCCGAGAAAGAAAAAGACTGTTGAGATTCCCGCTATGAATATCAATGTCCGAATAATTGGTTTCCAATAAATAGAAAACTTTCCCAGTTTAATATGCGCTCCATCTTGTTCACTCATTAAGACTCCAAAATATACAGGAAATAGCGGTAAAACACAGGGTGAAAAAAACGATAAAAGCCCCGCCAAAAATACGCTACCCATAAATACTAAATCCATCTTACCCCTCCTTTATCTGTACTTAGTATACGCCTACCCCGAATAAAGAAATATAGATTTTCTATCCGAAAAACTTGAATATGATACGATATCTGATATTTTTTATTGCATAAAAAAAGCCACGTGAGCTTTCACTCACGTGGCTTAATAGTTTTTCTATTAGAAGAATAAGCTATTATTCTTTTCAGCTTGATAGTTTTGACGTACTCGGTTACCAGCACCTGGTTCCACTTGTTCTAACGCTGATTCAATAATTTGTAATGATTCATCGTATTTGAATGTGTGGTTGAATAGGTCAAGTGCACGACCAATAGCTGTTTCAATTTCAGGATGTGATAGGCGGTAACGGTTCGCATGTTGAATCATGTACTCCGTTAATTGTGCGTTATCAACGATTTGTTCTGTAAGAATATCTAATTTCTCAACATCTTCTTCAATCACGTTGTTTGCCGCATTAATTTCGTTCATATCTAGTTTCACGCGATCCATCTTTTGCCATAATTGTTCGATACGGCTGCTTGTAGCAAAGAACAATTCTAAGTACTCTTTTGGAAGACCTGGTAAGTGGTACTTCTCAATCGTACGTTTCATATTACGTAAGTCTAATTCGAAGACATCTAATCCGTCACGAATCGCTTTTTCTTGGCTACGTAAATCAGATAATGTGTTGACTAAATCTGCTTGATCTTCATCAATGCTGTTTAATTTTTCAAGAACGAGTTCGTAATGTTCTTTCACTACTGAGTAAGGAACTTGATGGTTTTCCATCGCCTTGCTGTAGTATTGAACGGCTTCTTGTTCTTTTTCTAATTGCTCAGCAAATTCTTGTACACGAACGAATTCATTGTTTGACAAGATATAGTTTTGAGAAACACGGTCAACCTCGATGTTTACATAACGGTTGCTTTGTAATACTTGGTTCAAGCGTTTTTCAACTTGAGATTTGTTACGGTATACAAATTCACGTGCTTCAATTTCAGCTTCCATCACATCGTAAAGTTGGTCGATTTCACGAGCCACTTTATCTAATTGTTGACGAGCTTCTTCTAATTCTGTAGCAGCGATATGTCCGCGTGCCACTTCAATTGTTTTTTCAATTTTTTCAATTTCTTCAGGAATTGAAATTTTAGCAAATTGATAATGCTCTTCGACCATACGAGCATATCCTTGTTTCAAGTCTTCAACTTGTTCATTGTACTCTGTTTCGATTTCTTTTAAGAATTGAGGAACTTGTTCAACGATTGACTCAAATTCTTTCATTTCTTTTTCGATACGTCCAAGTACTTCTTTGGCTTCTAAGTGGTCGCCTTCGTTTGTTAATGTATTAAATTTCGCGAAGTCTAATTCTAAATAAGCTAAACGTTTTTCTAACGTTTCTAACGCTTCGCCGAATGAGAAACTATGTGCTAATAAGTCTTTGCGCATTGAAGCATAGCGTTCTTGTAATAAGTCTAGCTCCGCGCGGTTTTGTTTTTCACTATCCAATAATTTTTGTAATGCTGAGTAGATTTTATCCACTTCAGCTTTTGTTTCTTCAATCAAGTTTTCAGCTTGTTGTGTCACTTGATTTCCTTTGATGAAGTTTAATTTTTGGATATATTGTTCTGCACTGACTAATGCAGCTTCGATTTCAGGGAATCGGAAACGTGTGATTGTTTGCCATGTAGCTTGCCATGTTTCATACGTTCTCTTTGTTTGACCTGTTAAGTTCAAGTTTTTCAAAGTGTAGAACGTGTCTGCAATTGGCACTGCCATTAACTTATCCTTTTTCTCTGATAATTCTTCAATTACTTTAGTTTGTTTTTTTGTCATGAATATTGCTGTTGCATAACCTGCGGCACCCAGTACCACAATTAGCAATAGAAAGATTACAAATCCCATGCTATAGCCTCCAAATATATATTTACAGTTTTCACACATAATATCATTAGTAGTATAGCATGTTTTATAGCAATTTAGCAAAAAAACGTTAAGATTTGAAGGCATTTTTTTGATACTCAGACTTTCTCTTCCCTTATTTCCTTAAAATCAAAAGAAAAAGGAGAACGGAAATTCCGTCCTCCTTGTTATGCACGCTTTTATTTAATTAATTCGTAAATCGCTTCTGCATAAATGGCAGCTGATCTAAATAAATCTTCTAATGCGAAGAATTCATTGGCTTGGTGCATTGTATCGATTGAATCTGGGAAGAGCGCACCATACGCTACACCACGTTCAAAGATACGTCCGTATGTTCCACCACCGATAGATTGTTCGTGAGCTGGTAATCCTGTTTGACGGTGATATACGTCTAATAATGTTGACACTAACTCATCTTCTGGAGATACATAGTGAGGAACTTGTGCTTTACCGTGCGCAACCGTGAAGCCATAACCTGAAGCGACCACTTCAGTCTTAATTTCTAGGCCTTCTGCAGTAACCCCTAGTGGATAGCGGAAGTTTACTACAGCTACTCCACCTAATTCTGGAGTGTAAGTGAAGATTCCGGCATTCGCTGTTAATGGTCCCATCACTTCATGGTTGTAATCCACTTTTAAGTTTTTACCTTCTGTGTCCTCATGTAATACTTCAGCAGCAAAGGCTAAGTATTTCTTCGCATTTCCTTTGAAGTTGAATTGGTTCAAGAATTTCGCTAAGTGTGTACCAGCATTGATTCCTTTATCTGGAGTCGAACCGTGTGCTGATTTACCAACCACATCTAAGATGACTTTACCGTCTAATACTTGAGCAGTACCTTCAATTGGATTTGCAGTAACGTATGCTAAGAAACGGTCAACCACTTCGTCTGCATTTGGAACACTAACTTCCGCATGCGCATCTTGAGGAACCATGTTTTCACGTAAACCTGCGTCAAAGCTTAATAATTGGTAGTCGCCTTCTGCAACTCCAGCAGGAATATCATAGTGTAATGAAAGAATTCCTTTTTCACCATTGATAATTGGGAATGTTGCATCTGGTGAGAAACCAAAGTCTGGCATTTCTTCTGTTTGGAAGTAACGGTCCATACATTTCCAACCTGATTCTTCGTCAGTTCCGATGATGAAACGAACACGTCTAGAAACTGGTAATCCTAATTCTTTGATGATTTTTAATGCGTAGTATGCTGCCATACTTGGTCCTTTGTCATCGCTTGAACCACGCGCATAAATACGGTCATTAATAATTTGTGGCTCGAATGGGTCTGTATCCCATCCAGTCCCCACTGGAACAACGTCCACGTGACCTAAAACTCCAAGTGTTTCTTTATAGTCTGGATTTGGTGCAAATTCGATGTGACCTGCTAAGTTTCCAACTTGTTTTGTTGTGAAACCATCGCGTTCACCGATTGCTAAGAAGGCTTCTAGCGCTTCTTTAGGTCCAGGACCTACTGGTGCATCCTCTGTTGCTTTAGAATCATCACGCACACTGTCGATACGTAATAATGTGAATAAATCTTTTAATAGATCTTCTTTACGAAGTTCTACTTCTTTTTTCCAATCAATTGTCATCCAATCTCTCCAATCTCTATCAAGTAGATTCAATAGTTTTATCTTACCATTTTTACAAAGGGATGAAAAGCGGTTAAACCCTTTCTACAACAAATAAAAGCCTAGGATTTCTCCTAAGCTTTTGGTTCGTCATTGATTTCTAATGATTGTCGTTCTTCTTCGGTTAGTGGTCTACTCTCTCCTAAAGCGAGCCCCTCATCTAAGCGTAATGGTCCCATCGTGAGTCGCTCTAAGTCTACCACGGTTTTCCCGCATGCTTTCACCATACGTTTCACCTGGTGGAATTTCCCCTCTTTCAGGTGAATCTGAACCATCGACTCATCCTGCGTCGTGCTAAGAATATCTAGACGTGCTGGCAAGCACTCCGTTCCATCTGCTAACACAATGCCTTTTTCAAAAGCAGTAACATCTTCAGAAGTCATCACACCTTCCACTCTTGCTTGATAGATTTTGGTTACATGCTTTTTCGGTGAAAGAAGACGGTGCGCCAATTCTCCATCATTTGTCAACAGCAATAATCCGTGCGTATCGATATCCAAACGTCCTACCGGAAAGACTCCTTTTTTAAAATAAACGGGGTCTATTAAATCCAGAACCGTCTTATGAAGATTATCTTCGGTGGCACTAACGACCCCTTTAGGCTTATTCATCATGATATAGACGAACTCTTCGTATTGAATCTTTTCGCCATCAAACATTATCTCATCCACTTCAGGATTCACTTGAACTTTCCCATTGGTTACAACTTTCCCGTTAACGGTAATTCTTTTGGCTTTTAATAAAGATTTGACCTCGGAACGAGTTCCAAGGCCACAATCTGCTAAACATTTATCTAATCTCATTATTTCATCCTCAATTTACGACGAATACCACCAACGCGTGCGCCAAGCATTTCGTCCGCCAATCGATTCTTCAAGGTAATTAACCCATAAGTTGCAGCTCCAACAACACCTACAGCAGCTACTGCAATCAGTGCATGAAGTTTACCACCGATTGGCATTACATGTTTAATCGCATAAAGAGTCAGTGCTGAAGTAATCGCCATCGCAAGGGAAGCAAGAATTACTTGTCCGAATTTCTTCAACACATAATTCAAATCGAATTGTGTTAATCGAAGGACGTGACGACACATATAAAGTGTGGCTACAAAATATGCTACTGAGTTAGCAATTAACGGTCCTGCTCCACCAAGGAAGTAAATCATCATTGGTTGCCATAGCAATTTAATCAGCACAGTAAATCCTAATGCTTTAATCGCAATCATATGTTGTTCCATCGATTGTAAAATGTAAGTGAACGTTACGAATAATCCTAAGAACACACACATGATGCATGAAACCATTAATAAATACGTTCCTATTGGGTCTGGGGAATAGAACACATTATAAAACGGTTCTGAGACAAAGGCCATCCCTACAGAAGCTGGAATCATAATATATGCAAATAATCCAAGGTTATTTTCAATGACGCGCTTAACTTCTTCACGGTCATTCACTGAATAGTGAGCTGCAAGCAGTGGCAATGCCGCTGTTGAAATACTCATCGCAAGCGAAATGACAATCATAATCACCTTATTGGCATTAAATCCAAATAAAGTAATCAGCTCTTTCCCTTTTTCAAACGAGAAGTTCGTAAAGATTGGAACTAGACGTTGGAAGGTTTCTTGGTCAATCAAGCTGATGATTTGAATACTTGAAGTTACTAACACGAAAGGTAACGCCTCACGCATAACTTCTAAAATAATCTTCCAGAAACTTAATGGACGTTCAGGACGACCTTCTTCCATTAATTCCATCATGCCTTTATGGTCACGGAACATCTTATAAGCTAAGTATAAGAACGCGATAACCGCCCCGACAAAGGCCGCAAATGTTGAATGAGCGACAGCAACGACGAATCCGCCGTGGATGACACGCATCACAAAATACGTTAATCCTAACATATACAAGATACGAACAACTTGTTCCCATAATTGAGATTTCGCAGAAGCTGCCATTTCATTGTATCCTTGATAGTATCCACGCATTAAGCTAAGCGGTGGAATAATCAGTACCGCAGGCGTTAGCGAACGGATGACCATAATGCTGTCTGCGATTTCTTCTGGGGTCTTTCCTTTGGCAAATAGCGGTGCTGCAAAATACATTCCCGCCGCAAAGACAAATCCTAGAAATGACATAAAGAGCATTGTTCCTTTAAACAATCTCCAGCTTGTCTTATAGTCTCTTCTTGCTTGGTTGTCCGCTACGATTTTAGAAATCGCCACTGGAATCCCTGCCGTTGATATTTGTAATACTAAAGCATAAATATTATAGGCGATAAAATATAAGTAGTTCGCATTATCTCGGTCTCGACCCATCCACATTCCCCAAGGAATAATATAGAGAGCTCCAAGCAATCTTGAGACGATATTCCCAATCGTTAACCAAGATGAACTTTCCAAGAGAATTTGTTGCGAATTTTTCTGATTTCGAATTTTATCACTCAGACCTACATAAGGCTTTCTTTTAAACATAAATTGAAAAATCCTCTTTCTTAAATTATACCAAACATAAGAGTACATTATTTTAATATAAAATGCTAGCATTCTAATGAAACCTTAAGCAGTTGCTAAACTTTACATAAAAAAGAACCGAGCCATTTAACTCGATTCTTTAGATTGATTAGTCTAATAAACTTGTTTGTCCTTCTTCTTCCACTTCGACAGGAGAAGCTACTCCGATGCCATAGTGAGCACGAACTTTTTGGTTTAAGTCATTAACGACTTCTGGATGGTCTGCTAAGAATGCTTTTGCATTTTCACGACCTTGACCAATCTTCTCGTCGTTATAAGCATACCATGCACCACTCTTTTTCACGAAGTCGAGGTCTGCTGCCATGTCGAGTAATTCCCCAAGTTGAGAAATCCCTTCTCCATACATGATATCCACAACAGCTGTTTTAAATGGTGGAGCCACTTTATTTTTAACAACTTTGATTTTAGTTTGGTTTCCTAAGATTTCAGTTCCTTGTTTAATTTGATCTGCACGACGTACTTCTAAACGAACAGTCGCATAGAATTTCAACGCACGTCCACCAGGTGTTGTTTCAGGGTTTCCGAACATCACGCCTACTTTTTCACGAATTTGGTTGATAAAGATGGCGATTGTTTTTGTTTTGTTAATTGAACCTGATAATTTACGTAATGCTTGAGACATTAAACGAGCTTGAAGTCCTACGTGAGATTGACCCATATCACCATCGATTTCGGCACGTGGAACTAACGCAGCAACAGAGTCGACGATCACGATGTCAACTGCTCCTGATGATACTAAAGCATCTGCTATTCCTAATCCTTGTTCTCCTGTATCTGGTTGAGATAATAATAATTCATCAATGTTTACGCCTAAAGCTTTTGCGTATTCTGGATCTAGAGCATGTTCAGCGTCGATAAACGCTGCCACTCCACCACGTTTTTGTACTTCCGCAACAGCATGAAGTGCTACTGTTGTTTTACCTGAAGATTCTGGTCCATATACTTCAATGATACGTCCACGTGGGAATCCACCTACACCTAATGCGATATCTAGTGCAAGAGAACCTGAAGATACTGTTTGAATTTGTGTATCTACTTTTTCTCCTAATTTCATTACGGCACCTTTACCGTAGCTTTTCTCAATTTTCTTCAGCGCATCTTCCAATGCTCTTTGACGATTTTCATTTTCTGCCATGTTTAAATTCCTCCACGAATTTTAAGTCAAACATATTGTACACTATGTTCTATTCCATGCGCAAGCAATATGCGAACATTTGTTCTTATTTTGTTCGAACTTGTTTTAATAAATACTTTCTAAGTAAATTCCATCCATGTTGTACCGCGAATTCACGGTTATCGTTACGAGTACGTGCAAGGTGTAATTCTAACACTTCAACCTCTGTTTGGGAGGCTAATGCCACGAAAACCGTTCCGACTTCTTTTCCTTCCATTTCACTAGGTCCTGCAACTCCAGTGAACGAAATTCCCAAATCACTTTGATAATGGAGTCTTGCTTGTTCGGCCATCGCTTTGGCACATTCTGCACTCACCATTCCGTATTGATCTAGCAAGGTACTGTCAATTCCTAGTTGCGTTTCTTTAGCTTCTCTTTGATAAGCAACTGTTCCGCCTTGGAAGTAAGAGGAGCTTCCTTCGAACGCCACGACACTTGCGGCAAACAATCCACCTGTTAAACTTTCAGCACAGGCAATCGTGAGTCCTGATTCTTTTAGTAAGTCAACAGTGACTTCCTGTAAGGTATTGTGGTCTCCATATCCATAGAAGTATTCTCCTACTTGAGATTGGATAAGCAGTTCCATCCCATCCAAAAGCTCTGTACATTCTTCTTCTGTTTCTCCATTGGCTGTCAAGCGAAGCATCACTTCAAATTTCCCAGCATATGGTGCAATTGTTGGATTTGTTTGTCCCTCGATTAAATCTTCTAAGATGGTTACGAGACGAGATTCTCCAATTCCAAAGAATCGTAAATAACGAGACTCGAATAAGTCTATCTTGCCCAATTTCTTTCTTAAGAAAGGCAACACTTCTTTTTGCATCATCATTTTCAATTCATTTGGTGGTCCAGGTAGAACAATGAATTGACGTCCATCTTTTTCATACCCACAACCAACCGCAAGTCCATTATGATTTTTAAAGACGGTACCACCCTCGAATGCGAGTGCCTGTCTACGATTATTTTCACTCATATCTCGATGAGAACGCGCGTGAAAATCAATCACTTTCTGAAGAGCTGCCTCATCTTCGACAAGTGGTACTTCTAAAAAGCGCGCCAGTACTTGTTTTGTTATATCATCTGTCGTTGGTCCAAGCCCTCCAGATAAAATAATCAACTCACTTCTCGAAGCGGCTAATTCAATCGCTTCAAGCATTCTTTCTTCATTATCCCCAACCACTTGTTGATAGTATGTTGGAATTGAATTTTTTGCTAATTCTTGGGCTAAGTATGCACTATTCGTGTTTACAATTTGTCCCATTAGTAACTCTGTACCAACTGCAATGATTTCTGCATTCATTGTGTCTCGCCTTCCTTACACTCTTTTTTGAAAAATAAAAAGCCCAAAACAATTGTTTCAGGCTTTTGTTTGTTATTCTGTTTTAGTAAATGAATCCGCAAATACATGTCGATTCTTTACAAAATAATCCAAACCTGAATAGATTGTAAATACTAAACAACTATAAAGTAAGATTTGTCCGATTGGAATCCCAATGGCCTTAAAGAACAAATCGTCTGTTAATAGGAAAATAATTGCCAACATTTGAGTGGCTGTTTTAACTTTCCCTGGCCAAGCAGCTGCCATCACTTCGCCCTCTGTGACTAATAATAATCGAAGCCCCGTCACTGCTAATTCACGACAAACAATGATACTAACGACCCAAGCAGGTGCTAAGTTGAATGAAACAAGCATAATGAATGCAGTCATTACTAACATTTTGTCTGCTAAAGGATCAGCAAACTTCCCAAAGTTTGTCACTAATTTGTATTTGCGTGCTAAATATCCATCAAGATAATCTGTAAAACTAGCTACTGCGAAAATAATCATTGCCAAAAAGTGGACAACGCTGACATGTGAACCGAACAGATTCATAACACCAAACGCTTCACTTGGCAAACACATGAGGATGATAAACACCGGAATCATGAAAATTCGCAAAACCGTTAATTTATTTGGTAAATTCATCGAATTCTCCTATTGAATCGTGATATAAATTCTTGTAGCATTTGAACCTTCAGGAATCTCCAATTCAACACCACCAACTGTAATCGTACCTAATGGAGTATACCCAAAGTCCATACGAATCGTTGTTGTTCCTTCTGGAATTGAACCCGTCACTGTTTGATTGGTTTCTGGAACGCCGTCTGCTACCACTTTACCATCTGCTAAGATTTGTGCCCATAGAGCATTTCTTGCTTCATTTAACACCTTAACATCTAATGGGAATTTACTTACGTTTGCGATATAGTACAATGCATTTCCGTTCGCATATGAATAAGTAATACTTGTCACTTCTGGAGCAGCTGTTGTCGTTGTAGCAACAGTAGTTTCTGCTGCGACTGCTGTTTGAGTCGTTGCTTGAGTCGTTACAGAATTATTTCGTTGCGCACGATTGCTTAATACGGCTTGTCCGATAGCAAAAATAATCGCTACGATGAACATTCCTAACAAGATTGTTGGGAAGTAATTTTTTAATGTATCTGCTACTGAAGACCATTTACTCTTGTTTTTATTTAAACGTGAACGATTACTTGCAGCAGTCGTATAAGTTGTTGAAGGAGTTTTCTTCACAGTAGCTTGTGGAATTTCTCCTGCATGCTCTTCTAATAAAGCAGCCCCATCTAATCCAACTGTATCAGCAATTTGTTTGATGAATGCTCGTGTATAAAATGCACCTGGCATCAAGTCGAAGTCATTATCTTCAATTGCGATTAAATAACGTTTTTGAATTTTTGTAATTTGTTGCAAGTCATCAAGAGTGTAGCCTTTTAATTGCCTTGCACTTTTTAAAATTTCTCCGATTGTTTGTGTCATTATTTCACCATCTTTTCATTTTCTCATTGAAAAGTATACCATATCTTGAAAATGAAAAAAACAAAAAGAAGTCGCTATGAGCGTTTAGCTTATTTTACAAACTGAATATATAGTGTATCTTCCTTCGAATGGCCATTTGGTAGGTGTGCCTTTAGGGTAAATTGATGTGCTTTCTCATTCCATTCTACTCTCACCGTGCCATTCGAAAATTGGATAACATCTGGATACGTCATTTCATCTTTGTTAAAGGTTAGCTTTTGCCTTACCGTCTGACTTGCCATTTCTAGCATTAAATCCATTCGATACCCATCTTCCAGAAGGCGATATTCAAGAGTGTTGTGGGCATGAATTTTTAGTAACGCGATAATAAGAAGACTAGCAATGCCAAGTAACGCAAGAAATTGAAATAGTAAGAACCCTTTTCTTCTATGGTTTGTCATTTTTCTTTTCCTTATCCTCTTTAACTTTGACGTAAATGACACGATTCTTCGGGGCAAAATTTAAGGAAAAGGTATTTCCTTGTACCATCGTTGGTGAAATCTGTAATCTGCTCCCGTTCTTTTTAATGGAGAGTGAGCGAATGCCATAAAGAAACGGCTGGTGTCCTCCACTTCCTCCTGCTCCTTTATAAATCTTTCCTCCATCTTTCCAACTAGAAACGAGCGTAATCACCTCTGTTTTCTCAGATACGGTATTTTCAAATGTCGCAATATAAGGATCGTACCCATTAAACGATGTCAGCTTAAAGCCTGCAAAATTATAATTCATTTGCTGAACGGCTACATGCCATTTAATATCATCTGGAACATTGAGGCGGTCCTTGATTTTTAAAAAGGCGGTGGAAAGCCCCATAAAGGCAACTAAACTGATAGAGATAACAACAAGAGCAATGAGATGTTCAACGAGGATAAATCCGGACTTTTTTCTCGGTAACCGCATTGATTCGGAACACCTCCTCTTGCTCTCCACAAGAAACCGTAATCGTCGTTGGAGCAGTCGTTGCATTTACTTTTTCAAATGTCACTTTTTTCATCTGCTTTTTCTCTTCTGTAGACAACTTCTCCACAGTTGCAGGATAGGTAGCGCTAGCTTGTAAATCCATTAACTGCGTAGCTGCAGCATCCAAAAAGCATCCTTTTAGTTGTTGACGATGATACAGTTGCCCCATCATAAAGCTGATTAAGGAAACGATAACCGTTAAGACCATCAAGCCCACTAACGCTTCAAGCAAAACATACCCTCTACTTTTCGGTAATTTCAACATGATACTTCGCCTCCCCTAATTGAAAAACATAAGTGTACCTGCGATTTTGCCCATCAAACGTCACGGACGAGAATTGACTCACATTCCCACTATAGGGCTTAAAACCATACGTTTGTACCGAATAACTTTTCATCGTTTCCGGAAAACGAATCTTCTTATCCAATTCTCTTGCTCCGTGACAATTCAATTCCACTATGCCACCCGAGACCGTTACAAATGAACCTTGTCCCGTTGAAATAGCTGTAATCTGCGCTGTATCCATTACTTGCTCAAACTCTCTTAGAAACACTTCTTCCTTCCAATTTACAAAGGAGCGACTAATCAAAGGCGGAGTCAGTAGGAGTAAGAAGCAAGTAATCGCCAGCGCTATTAAGCATTCAACAAGCGTAAATGCTCTACTCCGCATTCTTTAATTTTTCTGGAGCCTTATTGTAAGCTTCTAATTGTTTTTGATCAATGTACTTTTCTTTAAGTAATTCATCTACAGTTGGAACTTCTTTTGTATTTTTTTCAAGCATATATGATTGTTGTTGAGTCTTTATCACATTCACAATCGCCTCATCAGACTTATCTTGTGCAGTCTTTCGTTGTTGCGCGATATTCGGAATAATGAGTAGCATCATCAAGCCAATAATAAAGAGGCACACGAGTAATTCGATTAACGTGAAGCCTTTTTTCTTTGTTTTCATTTTCATTTTAATTTCCTCCAATCATCGTTAGTGTCGGTAGTAGTAAGATGAGATACATGGAAACGATGAGGAATCCAATCCCCATAAGTAGTAACGGTTGAATCCACTTGATTTTCTTTTCGATGCCTTGGGTAAATTCATCGAGCATTTGGTCGGCATATACTTGCAGTTGCACGTCTAGTTGCCTTGTCTTCTCTCCTTCTAACACCAGCCAGATAAACTCCTGACGGAATAGCTTCATCTTTTCAAGAGCCGTAGAAAAGGACTCCCCTTGAATCAATTGTTCTTCTAGCTTCTGTGCAATCATCTTTGACAGTGCGCTCGTTCCTTCTTTTTTCAGTTCAGACACCATCGACAACAGCGACTGTCCATTTCCTAGAAAATACGAGAACTCTCGGGCGTACAAAAACGTTACGTATTGCTGCGCACTCTTTCCAATGACGGGAAGTGAAATCAACATGCGAAACTGATCATAGGTGTTCTTTCGCCTCCAGTACAAGCGAACGAGAAGAACAAGTATCACAATCCCCATTAAAAGTCCCATTGCCAGTTGTGGTAAGTTCTGAAACCCAAGCCATATCCAATACAGGAAGCCAGACTGCTTGAGTTGGTCCTCTTGCACCATACTAGAAAGTTGGTCGAGTAAGAGCATTCGAATACAAAGCACCATTCCGACAACAAACGTAAAAAGAAACGCAGGATACATCATCATCTGCTGCATTTTCTTTTGCTGTTTTTGTTTGCGAGTTAGAAACTCCCCAATCGATGCACAGGCTTTCTCGAAGCTTCCAAACTGCATGGATAAATAAATTTGCGAGGTGTTCGTTTCTGAGTACCCGACCTTCTTCAAGCACTCATCAAAACGTCGACCTTCTCCAAGAGTTCCTCTCATTTGTTCGAGGTCTTTCTTTTGCGCATCGAATAAGTATTCTAGAAACTTCAACGCCTCATCCAAGCTAAACCCTTCCGCAAGTAAATGAGCCAGCTGAATCAGAAACCGACTTTGAATGGGGCCTTTCCACTTTTTAGATAATTTGATAGGTTTCGTAAGTTTTGTCCGTAATGTATCCCAATGCATAAGCCTTCCTCAATACCTTATTAAAAGGATGTACTCTTTCTTCGTCTGACCCGAATTGATTTGTTTTAAAGAATTGCGACAACTTTTCATGTGTTTCGATTTCAAAAATGGTTCCCCGCTTTTCTCCATTCGTTAAATGATTACAATGCAATTCGCATTCCTTACCGCATAGCGCGCAATACCGAGGGAGTAGGCGCTGTGAACAAATCGCGATAATGGTTTGCTCAAGCATCGTCTTACTAACCCCAAGTTCCAAGAGCCTTGCTACCACTCCATTACAGTCTTTTGCGTGAACGGTCGCTAGAATCAAGTGCCCCGTTAAGGCTGCACGAATCGCCATTTTTGCCGTCATTTCGTCTCGGATTTCTCCAATCAGTAAAATATCTGGATGGTGACGCAAACAACTCTTAATGAGTAATTCATACGTAATTCCAGCCTTCTCGTTAATCTCCGTCTGTAAAAACATCGGCTCATGGTACTCCACTGGGTCTTCCATCGTAATCACTTGAAGCGTCTTTTCTTTCATACGAGCCCTGAGCAAAGCGTACATCGTACTCGTTTTCCCAGAACTGACTGGTCCGGAAAATAAAATCAAGCCGCTCTTATAGCGCAGGAACTGTTGCAAGAGCGCCCAGTCCTTTGGAAAATAAGTCATCGAGCGAATCGACGCCTTCTCCTTCTTAGACCGATGCAAGAGCCTGATCACCATGGATTCCTTCTGCTTAAAATTCGTAATTACTGATAATCTCAGTTCAATCATCTGGTCCTTTGAAATCTCAAAGGTTAAGGAACCACTCTGCGGTCTTCGTCTCTCTCCTACATCCATTCCTGCTTGATACTTTAAGTACGAAATAAATTGCAAGGCACCTTCGTCTGAAATCTTTCTCAATTCTTTTAACCCATTGACATCTCTTAAATAAAATACATACTCCTCTCCAACCGGTAATAAATGAATATCATCTAATTGGTGCTTAGTAGCTTCTATGAACACTTCCGTTGCTAATTCATTCATTTCCATTGTTCTTCCTCCACTCTTTGACTAGTCATAAAGAACTACGAGAAAAACTAAAAAGGAGTCTTTTAAACAACAAAAAAACGCTGAAGAAAATCTCTTCAACGTTTTGAGTGTATTATCTAATTTTTTTCAAGGTTCCAAGCCCTACCCCAACTGCAGCTCCTACAGCATCCACAAAGACATCTTGGATAAGTGGTGTACGTCCTGGAGTCACTCCTTGGTGAAATTCATCGGTCATGGCATACAGTACTGCGATAAAGAAGGCTAAGAACTGTGGCCATCCTTTTTTACGAACGTGAACACTTAACCCTCTCGTCCATTGATATGCGATAAAGAAGTAAGCTAAGAAATGAGCGGCTTTCCGAATGAAAAATTCGATGAACTGCGCATATCCTAAAGAAGGAATACTGATGGTTTGTCCTGCATATTCAAATTTAATTTTGGATAAGAGCTCTGAAAAAGGTTGCATCGGTAGTCCTTTTTGAATCGTCGACACAAGGGACTGATCCTTGTAGGGCATGCTTGAGCTAATAAAGATTAGGACCATGACTGCAATTGCCAGTGTAATCGCGATGGTTCCTCTCGTTTTCTTGGACATGAAACCTCTCCTTCCTTGTTAACCTTCTCTATTATGGTCAACTCTACAAGTTAAGTCAAGCGTCTTTCCTATTTCTTAAATTCCATAAAAAATAGATAAAAATGTATATTGACGCACTTTTATGAAAGCGTTACAATTAAAGAAAATAATACCTTTTGGGAGGGTATCAAAATGGAACGCCACACTCAAGAATTAAGCTTATTGGTGAAACAAATTCAGCTGCTTGAGGAACAACAGCAGCGACAGAATTACTTCGACAATCTCTTCTCTCAGGATCCAAATCCATATAACAAATCGTTTGAAGAGATTATCGAGTACTTACTCGGCACTTCCGAGTCCAACTTCTTAGTGCATTACTTCGAAGATTTTCCACAAGCCCTGTCTTATGACCAGCAAAAAGAATTCCAGAAATTACGACGCTATTATTTGCGTCATCAAAACGCTATGCACTGTTTCAACAAACCGTATTCCGAAGAATGTCACACGCTCACCTCTCTCTGGATTAAAGGAATGCGCGGCGATAGCATCATCGATTTATTCCCTCATCTCGATAGTCTGCGAGATTATTTCCACTTACATTATCAAAAACTTCTAGGTCAACCTACCGTTTCCTATCAAGACGTTTTAGCGATCACATTCGGTCCACACATTACCGAGTTCTACTACACGCTCATCAAAGAGAGCAAAGATTCTTTCTTGCGCCTTTACAACGACTATTTAGAGTCATTCCCTCAAACCTATATTCCTGTGCACTATTTACACTTGTCTAAAGAAGAGACCCTGCTTGTTTTAGAGGAGCTCATTACTCTTGCGTCTTCTATTTTACCGAAACAAGACTTCTACATTAACTTTGGTCCAAATCCATTTCCTAGTCATTTCCATAATGAACATACAACTTACCTAAACTTGGGTGTATTCACTGATTTTATGACTGCGCTGCATCAATGCTTAAAGCAACTTGGCAAAGTCTTTCTTCAGGAATACACCCATTCTCTTGTGATTATGCAAAAATCTGAATTTGAACAGCTTCATTTACATCATTCTATTTTAGAATTTTGTACGCTTCTACCGATTTTATCCCAAACGATTGCTAAAGCCATTATTAAAACCATTTATCCGGATAAACTGGATGATGAAAAGTTTTTAAATCAAATCCAAGAAGAGTTGTTGTATCACTATTTTAGAACGAATAAATTAAACACCAGCATCGAGAGCCCTCAGCCCTTGCAAGAAATTCTAAAATGCTACATCGAAATGGAAATTGAAGAAGACTGGTTCAATGGCAACTTCCCTTCCATTGAGCTCTCGCACGAGTGGAAGGTCCGCTCCAAGGATTGCTTACATAAAGCACCTTCGACTCATATGGACGGGCTCCTTCGTCATATTCACTGGACAAACGGTGAACTCGGAAGTGCTTTTGGGAAATTAATCGGCCTCTTCTCCATCTTCTGTAGCGGTCTACCAAAAGAACCATATGACCATCCATTCTCCGAATTTCTCGAACACTTCTCTTCGGACCAGTTACGCAGATGGCATCCTACTTATGCATTAATCAAGCGCTTGCGAATGAATCCTGAATCGACGAAATGTTGTTGGGTGTTCTTTAAACAAAAGCTGAATGAATTTAAATAAGTCAAAATTATCATATATGATAATTATCTTTTATGATAATTACCATATTTGGTAATTTCAGAATAAAAAAGATCCCATCAACAGAATTTTGCTGATGGGGTCTTTGGCTTATAATTTAGTAAATCGATCTGGTCGGTTTGTAGGAATTGTTGTAGCTCCGTGTTTTTGGAGCCATACAATATCGTACCAACGATTAAATTTGCATCCACATTTCTTGAAGTGTCCGCATTCTTCAAAACCTAAATATTGATGGTAGTTTACACTATTCATCGTCAAGTACTCATCTTCCACTTCTGGAACGGCCACGCAAGCATAGATGTTTTGGTACCCTAGCTCCAACAACTTTTTCTCTAGGGCAGCATATAACAATTTTCCATAGCCTTTTCTTTGGTGCTTTAAGCTAATATAAATACTCACTTCGCAAGACCAATCAAAGGCGGCACGCGCTGAGAATCGTCCAGCGTATGCATATCCAACCACTTCTCCGTCCTCTTCTAATACAAGATATGGAAAGTGCTCTAATGTTTTTTGGATACGTCCTTTGAACTCTTCCACGCTAGGTACCACTTCTTCAAAAGTGATGGCTGTATTTTCTACATAGGGAGCGTAGATGGCTTGAATAGCTGTTGCATCTTCAAGGGTTGCGACTCTTAACAATACATTACTCATTGGCTGTTGAAAGTTCCACCGGCGGAACTGTAACTCCTTTTAATAGTTTATGAATCGGGCATTGGCGTTCGGCTTCTTCGAGAATTTCACGGGCTAATTCTTCTTCAAGCCCTGGCATCACAACGCTCACCGACGGATGGAATAAATACCCTTCTCCCTCATGATCGAGTGTCAAATCAATCTTAACTTCTACCTTGCTCTTATGTTCTAATTTTTTGCGTTTTTCTACAAATTCAATCGAAGCATTTAAGCAAGTCGCATAGGCTAATGCAAACAGTTGCTCGGGATTCGTCCCCACGTCTGTGCTTCTTGGCGAAGAAATCTGAACGCTAAAGTCTTTGTCTCCATTTCCTTTGGTATAGGCTACACCTGTTAGTCCATCTTCATTGACGGCTGTTGTTGTATATAGAATTTTTTCCATGCTCTCACCTCATGTCTTTTCTCTTTGTAGAATAGCATATTTTGAAAAACAAAAGCTATCCTAACAAACTGTTAAGATAGCTCTTTTTGCATTATAACCATTCATTATATTTTTTAATATACGCTTTTTTAACAACCGTTACTAAGAACATGTATCCTGCGATAATGAGAATCAACGCAAGGAAATAAAGTCCGTTTAGCGGTGCGAGTTTTAATGGTCCTGCTAGTGGTGTGTAAGGAAGAACCGTTACAATAAATAAAGCAAATAAAGATGTTACTAGCAATGAGAATGCTGGTTTTGATTGTACGAATGGTAATTTTGGTGAACGTAACATATAAATAACCATCGTTTGAGACCACATAGATTCAATAAACCAACCAGTTTGGAAGACCATTAAGAAGAATGCTGGATTCGTAGAGGTAGCATAACTACTTCCAGTAATCATTGGTGCAATTCCAAAGAACATAACCGCAAATGTGATAATGTCAAAGATGGAACTGGTTGGTCCAAACCAAGCCATGAATCGTGTAATCGAGCTTGCTGTCCATGCGCGTGGTTCTTTTAAGAAATCTTCATCTACATTATCAAATGGCAATGCCACACAGCTTAAATCATAGATCAAGTTCAATACGATTAAGTGAACGGGTGCCATTGGTAAAAATGGTAAGAAAATACTTGCAAATAATACAGAGAAAATATTCCCGAAGTTTGATGAAACGGTCATCTTAATGTATTTTGTCATATTCGCATAGACTTTACGGCCTTCAATCAATCCTTTTTCAAGAACGAGTAAGTCCTTATCTAAAAGAACGACATCTGCGACTTCTTTAGCAATATCCACTGCACTATCCACAGAAATTCCGACATCCGCTACTTTCAAGGATGGTGCATCATTAATACCGTCTCCCATGTAGCCAATCTTGTGACCTTTCGCCTTTAGTAAATGAATAATACGTGCTTTTTGGTCTGGAGATAATTTTGCGAAGATCGTTGTTTCTTCAGCAACTGCTGCTAATTCTTCATCGCTCATATCCTCAATTTCTGTACCTAGTAAGACCTTGTCCACTGGTAGTCCTACTTTTTCACAGACTGTTAGTGTTACTTTTTCATTATCACCTGTAAGAATCTTCGTAGCTACGCCATGCTCTTTCAACGCTTGAATCGCTGGAGCTGCAGAAGGTTTTGGTGGATCAAGGAAGGCTAAGTACCCCATTAGAATCATATCGGACTCATCTTCCACAGTGAAAGCATGGTGAATATCTTCATATTTCTTATGACTCACACCAAGCACGCGAAGTCCTTGTTCATTTAAGCCACTGACTGCTTCAAGAATGGATTCGCGGATATCCTCTGTGATTGGACGAACTTTATCTCCATCTTTTACATGTGTAGAGATGCTAAGCATTTCTTCCAGTGCGCCTTTTGTTACGAGTACTGCTTCGTCGTTTTCTTTCACAATAACACTCATACGACGACGTTCGAAGTCAAAGGGCAACTCATCAATTTTTTGATAGCGCGTTGCTAAGTTTTGTAAATCTTCATGCTCAATGGCTTCTTTTTCTGTACGTGTAATAATGGCACGGTCTAATAAGTTTTTAAGACCTGTTTGGAAGTAGCTGTTTAAATAAGCAATTTTTAATACGCCCAAATCTAAATTTGCATGGATATCTAATGGATATTCAAGAATAATTTCATCTTGCGTTAGGGTACCTGTTTTATCCGTACATAGAATATCGATGGCCCCTAAATCTTGAATCGCGTTTAGTTTTTTAATAATGACTTTTTCTTTGGCCATGATGACTGCACCTTTTGCAAGGCTGGCTGTAATAATCATTGGCAACATTTCTGGAGTTAATCCCACAGCTACACTTAAT
>CAUTST010000027.1:0-22450 GCA_963540995.1 uncultured Streptococcus sp. | reverse complement strand
GCATAAAGGGCTATCGCACGCGAACTTCCCGATTGCATTTGGCTATAATGGAGTTTCGCATTTTACATCGAGTCTTGAGTATTCGTTAATTGAAGAGTTGAGTCATCTGGGACTTCCAACGTCTCAATCAGTTGCAAACTATACAAACCGTAATGTGATTTTAGATTCGCTGTTTGGCGTATCACGCTTTATGATGGATGGTGATGAAAAACGCGTCTTTGCAGATGTTCGTGGAATGTATGTCAAAGAGGGGTCAATGAAGAACTTTGTGATTTATCGAAACCCATATGCATTTTCTCTTGGATATTTAACGAATGAACAAACAGCAACAAGTATCACCTTTGAAAAAAATCAACCAGTCGCGAATGTGAATCAACTTTTACAAGTGATTGGCTTATCTGGAACAAACGCATTGACTGAAGTGAGTGTGGGAGAACCTTCGACGACGAATTTAACGAAAGGGCAGGAGAAATACACGCTAACAAACGAAGGTGAATCGGCTAAAATTGAGTGGAAGTTCACTTTACAGCCAAACAAACTGTATTTTGTCGAAATTCCAGAACGTCAAGCAGGTTCCGTTATTAAATCTAAAGTGATGCTAAATGGTATCAGTTATCCTTACGAGAATCGATTCCATGAAAACCAATTATGGCTGATTGGGAATGGAAATTTAGACCAAACGATTACTTTTGCAATTGAGGACGCGAAAGCAAAAGAATGGGATCTGCGAGGATTCAAGTTCTATACGATTGATATTACAACACTCGCGAATGCGTTGACGCAGTATAAGAAAGCAAACGATATTACAATTGAGTCGTATTCAAATGCGATGGTGAAGGCACATGTGACCGTTACAAATATCGAACAGTCCTTTGCGACCTTTACGATTCCATACCATTCGGGTTGGAGCGTAACAGTAGATGGCAAAAAGCAAGAAGTGAAAAAAGCACTCGGTTTCTTCATGGGCGTTTCGCTAACAGAAGGAGAGCACGAAATCGTGTGGAGTTATACGCCACCAGGATTACATCTTGGAATGCTTATTTCTATCTCGTCTCTTCTCTTACTGATTTTTCTATGGAAAAAGCATAAAAAATAAATAGATTGTCATTAAAATAGTCTCTGAAATCGTAATGATTTTAGAGATTATTTTTTTTAGTGTTTTTACAGGCCGTACTTTTGTAATTGAGGACGTTTCGTGGGTATAATGACCTATTGATTATAGAAAGGAAGGGATGAAGTGATGGATGCGACAAATATGGCTAAAGCCGTTCGCTTAAAAAAATTGAGTCCTGTAGAACTAGTGACCCAAACGATTCAAGGCGCACAGTCACTGAATCCTTCTCTAAATGCCATTGTTTACGAGCAATATGAAGAAGCGCTCGAAAAGGCGAAACAATATCAAGTGAAAGAACAACCTTTTGCAGGAGTTCCTATTTTTCTAAAAGACTTAGGGCAGGAACAAAAAGGGAGCGTCTGTACATATGGCTCACGGTTATTCAAGGATGTAAAAAGTACTCAGACTGACAACTTTGTCAAACGTTTGGAAGAACTCGGTTTTATCATTATGGGACGTACAAATACTCCGGAATTTGGATTCAAGACAGTAAGTGATGCCGAACTCCATGGGCCCGTTCGAAATGCGGTGGATTCTGAGCGAAATGCAGGAGGCTCAAGTGGTGGTGCTGCAGCCATTGTAGCAAGTGGTATTTCACCAATTGCAGCCGCCAGCGATGGTGGTGGGTCAATCCGAATTCCGGCCAGTCATAATGGCTTGATTGGGCTGAAACCGTCTAGAGGTCGTATTATTGTCGGTCCTGGTTCCTATCGTGGATGGAATGGAGCAACCGTTCATTTTGCGCTGACGAAAACAGTTCAAGACACAAGAAATTTATTATTCCATTTGCAAGAGTGCCAGATGGAAAGTCCGTTTCCACTGCAGAAACTAAGTGTTGAACAGCTCTATGCAGCAGAAAAGTTAAAGCCGTTAAGAGTGGCCGTGTTATTACAATCGCCTGTTGGAGAATCGGTCTCTAAGGATGCGGTGAATGCCGTGATGAAGGTGGCACATTTTTTTGAAAACGAAGGGCACTCTGTAACGCTTCTCCAAAAGGATCCAGTGGATGGCGTTGCTTTACAAAAAGGATTTTATATCATCAGTGCGGTTGAGACGGCGTTGATGTTTCAAAATATTGAGCGTCAGCTACAACGCTCGGTGACACGAGAAGATATGGAACTGATGACATGGGCGATTTATCGCAGTGGTCTAGATATTTCGGGGATGGAGTACTCGAAAGTGGCCTCAAGTTGGGATGTTTATGCCGAGCAGATGGCGCAGTTACACGAGAGATATGATGTGCTATTACTACCCACTGTTGCCAATGCTGCACCAACTCTTCATCCGTATGAATTATCCGAAGAATTACAATCCAAACTTGTTCATATCGATGATTTCACAAAAGACCGGAAACAACAATTACTCTGGGAAATGTTCGAGGAGAGCGTAGCCGATACGCCATTTACACAGCGATTTAATATTACAGGGCAACCGGCCATTAGCTTGCCAGTTCACCATACAAAAGATGGACTTCCAATTGGCGTGCAACTTGCTGCTGCAAAGGGAAGAGAAGACCTTCTCCTACAAATTGCAGAATGGTTTGAAGAAGAACAATTATTACAAGTAACAAACAGTAGAAAGAAGTGAAAGTGTGTTAGAAACAGAAGCTTTATTTAAGCCTTTCGAATTAAAAAAAGGAGTTACATTGGACAATCGCTTTGTGCTTTCTCCAATGGTGACGAATTCTTCAACAAAAGAAGGTCACATTACAGAAGATGATTTAAAATATGCCGAGCGGCGTGCGCATTCAGCATCCCTTCAAATTACAGGAGCGGCTTACGTGAATAAGCATGGACAGCTCTTCGAGTATGGGTTTAGCGCGACTTCTCTAGACGATATCGAAGGATTAACCAAACTTGCCAAAGCGATGAAATCAGGTGGAGCGAAAGCCATCTTACAATTAACGCATGCTGGACGCTTTGCAAGCCACGCTTTAAATCGTGACCGCTATGTGTATGGTCCAAGTGCGATGACCTTGCAATCGCCGTTCCCGCATGAAGTGAAAGAATTAACCATAGAAGAAATTCATGGCATTATCGAAGACTATCGCCGTGCTGCACAAATTGCCATCCAGTCAGGATTCGACGGACTAGAAATTTCTTCTGCGCAACGATTACTCATCCAAACCTTCTTCTCAACGTTCTCAAATGAACGTACAGATGAGTATGGCTGTAAGACATTAGAGGATCGCTCAAGAATCGGGATGGAAGTTTTAACAGCTGTTCAAAAAGTCATCGATGAATATGCCTGCGATGATTTTATTTTAGGATTTCGAGCGACTCCTGAAGAGACGCGTGGAAACCAAATTGGATACACCGTGGATGAGTTTCTCGAGTTCTTCGAAGAGGCTCTTAAAAAAGTGAACATTGACTATTTAGCTATTGCAAGCTGGGGACACGATGTCTTTAGAAATAAAGTTCGTGCCAAAGGGCCCCATCAAGGCGAACTCGTTAATAAAGTCGTCTATGATCGCTTAAAAGGACGCGTCGCAGTGATTGCTTCTGGCGGTATTAATTCTAAAGAAAAAGCCCTTGAAGCATTAGAAAATGCAGATTTAGTAGGCCTTTCAACACCGTTTATCACGGATCCAGAATTTGCCGTGAAGATTCAAGAGGGCAACGAATCAGAAATTCAATTAACAATTAAACCAGAAGCCCTTGAAGCCTTGGCGATTCCAAAGGCGGCCTTTAAAGATATCGTTCCTTTAATGGATTTTGGGGAGTCCCTTGAAAAAGAAGCGAGAGATTTCTTCAGAGGACTCGAGGCGAACTACGAGGGGAGAGAGACGGATGAAAATTAGTCTGTTAGATTATGGTCTCGTAGATGAAGGAAAGACGAGTGCAGAGGCTATTCGTGAAACGTTGGAGTTAGCGCAATTAGCAGATGAACTTGGATTCCATCGTTTCTGGGTGAGTGAGCATCATAATGTGCCGGCGCTATCGATTAGTGCCCCAGAAGTGGTGATTCCGTACCTTGCTAGCCACACGAAGAATATTCATATTGGTTCTGGTGGAATCATGGGGCTTCATTATTCGCCATATAAAGTGGCTGAAATAATGTCAACGCTAGAAGGACTATTCCCGGGACGTGTGGATATTGGTCTTGGTAATTCGCCAGGAACACCTCTTGTAGGGCGTCATTTACAGTCGCTTTATTCAAAGGACCAGTATGCCCTGTGGTTAGAAAAGCTTGAGCATTATTTGAATGAAGCATGTTGTAAAGGTGTGGTCGTTCCAGAAACCGAGAATGTTCCTGAACAGTTCCTTCTTGGAATGGGTGGTCAGTCGATTGAGTCTGCGGCAGCTCTTGGTTTGAGCTTTGTATATGGTGTATTTCCGTATATTCCTCAAGACCCTGTGGAGTTGGCGAAATCTCTTTCCACGAAATATCGTAGCACCTTTGAAGCGGGTCCCCATAGTAAGCCAAGTAACTTTGTACTAGCGGTGTTTGTGGTGATTGCCGATACGAGTGAAGAAGCCGAAGAAATGGCAAAACCATTAGATTTATGGATGCTCGGAAAACAGGATTTTTCAGAATTTCATACCTTTCCAACACAAAAAGATGTGGAAGAATATCAATTAACAAAGCGTGACCAAGAGAAAATCGCAAGCAACCGCAGCCGCCTCATTGTGGGAAACCCGCGTGAAGTGTACGAACAAATGGAGGCGCTAAGAGCAGTCGCCAATCCTGACGAGCTCTTATTTATCCCGCTCGTCGGTTCCATTGAAAAAAGAAAACGTTCAGTAGAATTACTTGCTGAATTATATAAAGGAGAAAAATAAAATGAGAAAATTTGCTAACTTTTTATGGATTGATAAAGAAGGAGAAAACTACACGATTCGTATGACTCCAGAACTTCAAGATGATGTCGGTACAATTGGATTCGTTCAATTTAACATGGACGACCAATTAGAAGCTGAAGACGAAATCTTAAGTTTAGAAGCAAGTAAAACAGTGATGTCGATTGTGACGCCACTTGCAGGGAAAGTCGTTAAAAGAAACTTAGCTGCAACAGAAGATCCTAAATTATTAAACTCTGAAAAACCAGACGAACACTGGTTAGTGACGTTGACAGATGTTGATGAAGCAGCGTTCTTGGCATTAGAAGATGAATAATCAAAAAGAAGAGCAGTTGCTCAAGAAAATGATTAAGTTCTTGGCACTTGAAGCAGGAGAAACCATTGAAGTTGAAGGTAAAACGGTAGAAGAGTTGAGAGTGGAATGGCGTGGGCTTGTGAATGTTAGACAACCAAAAGTGGCCCCTGCCGAATATGTCACTCTGGAGAGAGAGTATTTAACAGAATACCATTCAACAAGAGTGCAGACACTCTCAGATTGCACAGCAACTGCAAACGACCAAATCAAACTCTATTATGGAGATTTATGTGAACTGAAAGTCGATGCGATTGTGAACGCGGCAAATAGTGAGATGCTAGGATGCTTTATTCCGAACCACCGCTGTATCGATAATGCGATTCATACTTTTTCAGGAATTGAGCTTCGAAACTGTTGCCATCATTTAATGAAAGAGCAAGGGAAGAAGGAACCTGTTGGAAAAGCAAAAATCACGCCAGCATTTAACTTGCCTTCGAAGTACATCATTCATACAGTTGGTCCCTTTTTGCCTCCAGGGCAGAAAGTTACGCCACTTCGTGAACAATTACTGGCTAGTTGTTACAAGAGTTGTCTACAAACAACACGAGAAGTGGGGCTTGCCTCGATTGCTTTTTGCGGAATTTCAACGGGAGAGTTTGGATTTCCGAAAGAACCGGCCGCGCGTATTGCAGTGGATACCGTTAACAAGTGGTTACAGGACACGTCCTCAACCATGACCGTTGTGTTTTCGACCTATACGAAAGAAGACCAATTAATTTATCAGAAATTATTATCAGGAGAACAGTAGAATGACTAAATGGAACGCATTACAAAAGGAAAGAACAACTGAAGCTCGTCTACTGGCAGATTTATTCCAGGAAGCAGAAGCCATTGTAGTTGGTATTGGTGCTGGAATGTCGGCAGCAGATGGATTCACCTACATTGGAAGTCGATTCGAAGATGCTTTTCCTGATTTTATTGAGAAGTATCAATTTTTAGATATGTTACAAGCGAGTTTGTTTCATTTTCCAAGTTGGGAAGAGTATTGGGCGTTTCAAAGTCGTTTTATCGCGCTCAATTACCTGGATCAACCTGTGGGAAAATCGTATGTGGAACTATTAGAAATGCTCAAAACAAAGCCATACCACATTATCACAACGAATGCGGATAATGCGTTTTGGGTAGCAGGGTATGACAAAGAGAAGGTTTATCATATTCAAGGGGAATATGGACTTTTCCAATGTAGCCAGCACTGTCATCCAAAAACGTATCAGGATGATGAATTAGTCCGTAAGATGATTGCCGAGCAGAAGGATATGAAGGTTCCTTATGAACTGATTCCGTTTTGTCCAGAATGCGGAGCGCCGCTTGAAATTAATAAGCGTAACGCTGAAAAAGGAATGGTAGAATCAGCGGATTTCTTTGCACAAAAAGAACGCTATGATGCGTTTTTAGAAGAACATAAAAACGATAAAGTTCTCTTTTTGGAAATCGGAGTGGGCTTCACAACACCACAATTTATCAAAACACCGTTCCAGAAATGTGTACAAGCCAATGCAAATGCCTTGTTTGTGAGTATGAATCATAAACATTATCGCATTCCGCTTGCATTAAGAGAGCAAACTGTTCAATTGTCAGAAAATATAGCCCCATTAATTCATGGGACGTATCAAGAGCTTAAAGGAGAATAAACAATGTATTTAATCGAACCAATCCGTGATGGAAAATATGTAAAAGATGGAGCAGTAGCGCTAGCGATGCAAGTATATGTGCAAAGTAATGTCTTCTTGGACGATGACATCTTGTTCCCATATTACTGTGATCCTAAAGTTGAAATTGGGAAATTCCAAAACACAATCGCCGAAGTGAATGAAGAGTATTTAAAAGAAAACAATATTCTTGTTGTTCGTCGTGATACAGGGGGCGGTGCCGTATACGTGGACTCTGGTGCCGTGAATGTATGCTATTTAATTCAAGATAATGGAGTTTTCGGAGACTTCAAGAGAACGTATGAACCAGCAATCAAAGCTCTTCATGAACTTGGCGCAACAGCTGTTGAACAAACAGGTCGTAACGACTTAACGATTGAAGGCAAAAAGGTATCCGGAGCAGCGATGACCATCAGTAACGGTCGTGTATACGGAGGATTCTCGCTCTTATTAGACGTGGACTATGATGCGATGGAAAAAGTCTTGAACCCAAACAAGAAGAAATTACAATCTAAAGGAATTCAATCGGTTCGTGCACGTGTGGGAAGTATTCGTCCATATCTTGCTCCAGAGTATCAGAACGTGACAGTAGACGAGTTCAAAAACTTAATCACTTGTAAGATTTTAGGAATTAACTCGATTGATGAAGCAAAACGTTATGTGTTAACCAAAGAAGATTGGAAAGCCATCGATGAACTCACCGCTTCTAAATATAAAAACTGGGAATGGAATTATGGTCAATCTCCACAATATAGTGACTACCGTGATGGACGTTTTGCTTGTGGAACGATTCAATGTTATTTAGAAGTAGAGCAAGGTAGAATTTCAAATTGCCGTATTTACGGAGATTTCTTTGCTAAAGGAAATGTTCAAGAAGTTGAAGAAAAACTAAAAGGTGTTCGTATGGTGAAAGAAGACTTAGTGGAAGTCTTAAGCGAAATCGATTTAAGTAATTACTTCGGTGCAGTTACTGCTGAAGAATTTGCGGGACTCGTTTTAGGTGAGTAGAGTAAAAAATAACGTTATACCGTATACGGTATAACGTTGTTTTTATAGAAAAGGCTGAAGCATGGTGCTTCAGCCTTTTTGCATGATTAGTCTAATTCTTCTTTTGCTGGAATGCTGTGTGCTAGACGGCTAGCTGCAGCAGCTGCGATAGCTCCTACTAAGTCGTCTAAGAAGATGTTTACTTTACCAGTTGATTTATCATCTAAGTTTTTAAGAATTCCTGGTTTTACTTTATCGATATAACCATAGTTTGTAAACCCGATAGAACCATATACATTTACGATTGATAATGCTAAGATTTCATCGACACCGTATAAAGGTTCGTCTTCAGATAAGACATCGTTTAATAATGGATGTAATTTCTTTTCTTCTGCTAATTTATCCATTTCGATACCTGTGATAACGGCGTTTTGAACTTCGCGTTTTTTCAATACGCCATTAACGTTTGATAAGCATTCTTCTTTCGTTAATCCAGGTACATATCTTTCTTGTAAGAAATAAACTAATTCAGCAATTTGTTCTAATTCCACACCACGTTCAGATAATAATTCTAAGCAGCGATCGTGTAATTCTTTTGGGCTTTTCATCTGAAAATCCTCCTTTTAGCAAATTATGAAACCCTTTTAAAAAAGAGTAGCTTTTTATTTTAGCACAAAAAAGAAAAAATACCCAAACGAATTGAGCATTCTTTTTGAAATTTTGTAAACGGTTAGAACATCGATGAGCTATGAATCGTGCTTGGACGACTATTTGGATTCACGTAAGTCATTGCAGCATTAATTGCAACAGGAGCTTCACCAAATCCAGTAGCGATGATTTTTACTTTTCCGTCGTATGTTGCGATATCTCCAACGGCAAAGACGCCAGGAAGAGTCGTTTCCATTTGGCTGTTTGTCACGATAGTGTTGCGAGCAACTTCGAATCCCCAGTTCTTCATTCCGCCAATAGAAGAGGAGAAGCCATAGTTCACGATAAAGTCGTCAATAGGAAGTTCGATTTGGTCTTCACCCTTAGCGTGTTTCAATACAACGGATTGAATATTCTTGCCATCTCCAATAATTTGGTCAGGAAGATAAGGGGTTAAAATTTCAACGCTTGATTCTTCCAATTGTTTCACGCTATGTTCTTGTGCGCGAAATTGCGGACGACGGTGAACAATCGTTACTTTCTTTGCGATTGGTTCTAAGGCAAGTGCCCAGTCAACTGCAGAATCACCACCACCGCAGATGGCTACAGTACGGTCGCGGAAACGCTCTAAGTTCGTTACGAAGTAGTGCAAGTTGCTGTTTTCATAAGCAACGGCATTTTCTACATCGAGTTTTCGTGGACGGAAGGCGCCATTTCCACAAGCGATAATCACCGTTTTCGCCAAGTGGGTTTGCTTTGAAGTAACCACTTCAAACCCGAAATCTGTTTTGTTTAATTCGAGTGCTTCTTCCTCTAAGCAATATTGCGTTTCTGGAAAACGTTCGAGTTGTTTTTTCAAGTTTTCGACTAAATCACCTGCTGTAATTTCAGGAAAAGCGGGAATATCATAAACCATTTTTTCGGGATATAGCATTCCGGGTTGTCCACCTAATTGTGGCAGGGTTTCAATAATTTTTACAGAGGCTTGGCGTAAGCCCGCGTAAAAGGCGGTGAAAAGCCCAACAGGCCCACCGCCGATAATAATAATATCAACAATTTCTTGTGTCACTTTGTACCTCCGATTAATAGAAAATTCTTAAAATAAAGGCCATTGCGATACCAGTTAGTACACCGGCGAATACCTCAATAGGTTTGTGACCTAGATATTTATTGATAATTAATTTTTTGTTTTCTTCTGTGTCGAAGAGATCGATTGGATCGTCTTCAGATTCGATTTCAACATGCTTTAATGCGCTTGATTCTTCACGTACTTGTTCTTCGTATAATTTTTGTAGGAGAATTCCTTGCTCACCACTTTGACGACGAACGGCCATAGCATCGAACATAACGATTATGCCAAAAGTAGTAGCGATGGCAACAAATGGCGAAGCAAATCCGTGGTCAATAATTAACGCTGTAATAAGCGAGCTCACTGCAGCTGAGTGGGAACTTGGCATTCCACCTGTGCTAATTACTAATGAAACGTTTGTACCTGTTTTTTTTGAGAAGAGCGCAATCGGGAATTTGACAAATTGTGCAAATAGAATTGAGCAAACAGAAGCAAATAATGGATAATTTCGTAATAATGTCATTAAACTCTCACTCTTTCTTTTTTCTATACTCAAATACTATACCACGAAATGAAGAAAATCACTAAGAAAAATTTATAGAACTTTTTAATTTTTTTATTAAGAATGATAAGAATGCTAAATTGCACCTGTCTACCTTTTGTGGTTTAATAGAGGAGGTTAGATGAGCAATCATTAGTATGAATTAAAAGGAGATGGAAAAATGAGTCGATTTCCACAATTGAATGAAGTGAATGAAAAGAATCCACTCGTAACTGTGCATACGAATCAAGGAGATTTCACATTGGAATTATTCCCTGAAGTAGCGCCTAAAACAGTGGAGAATTTCATAACACATGCAAAAAATGGATATTATGATGGAGTTATTTTCCACCGTGTCATTGAAGATTTCATGATTCAAGGTGGCGACCCAACTGGAACAGGTATGGGTGGCGAGTCTATTTACGGACGCACTTTTGAAGATGAATTTTCAAGAGAAGCATTCAACTTGTACGGAACTTTATCAATGGCGAATGCAGGCCCAAACACAAATGGATCTCAATTCTTCATCGTTACAGCAAAACAAGTGCCCGCACAAATGTTGAAACAATTAAAAGATGGTGGCTGGCCTGAAGAAATCGTTGAAGAATACGCTAAAGTGGGTGGAACACCTTGGTTAGACCACCGTCACACAGTATTTGGACGCGTTGTTGAAGGGATGGACGTTGTTCTTAAGATTGAAGGTGTAAAACGTAATGCGCAAGACCGTCCGCTAGAAGATGTTGTGATTGAATCAATGGACGTAAAAGCGTAGGAGGTTCTATGAGCAAAACTTTTAGAATTGGAGACATCGTTACGGCTAAAGTAACGGGTGTACAAAATTACGGAGTTTTCTTGGAGCTAGATGAAGATACGCAAGGCTTGATTCATATTTCTGAGTGTAAACATGGATATATGGATAATGTGCATGATTTTGTAAAAGTGGGACAGGAAGTGACGGCCAAAGTCATTGATGTCGATGAATTTTCAAATAAGATTAGTTTATCGATACGAGCACTTGAAAAAATTGATGTACCAGATGTACCACAACGAATCAAGAAAAATCGCAAACGCTATGTTCCATCAATCGGATTTTCAAGCTTAGCGAAGAAGTTGCCAGAGTGGATCGAAGAAGCACAAGAGAAATTTGTAAAAGACAAAAATAAAAATTAAAATAAAATCGTTATTGAATACGAAGGAGGCATTTAAATGGGACATATTTCATTTGATTATTCAAAAGCATTAGATTTCTTCAGCCAAGAAGAAATTGACAATTTACAATCAACAGTAACAGCGTTAGATAAAGACTTACGCGAAGGATTAGGCGCAGGAAATGACTTCACAGGTTGGATTAACTTACCACGCGACTATGACAAAGAAGAATTCGCTCGTATTAAAGAAGCAGCTAAAAAGATTCAAGAAGATTCTGAAGTATTAGTGGTTATCGGTATCGGTGGTTCTTATTTAGGTGCGCGTGCAGCTATTGATTTCTTAAACCACGCTTTCTATAACTACTTACCAAGCGACAAACGTAAAACTCCGCAAGTATTATTTGCAGGAAACAGCATTAGCTCAACTTATTTACAAGGGTTAATCGACTTAATCGGAGACCGTGATTTCTCAGTGAACGTTATTTCTAAATCTGGTACAACTACAGAGCCAGCGATTGCTTTCCGTGTATTCAAAGATTTATTAATTAAAAAATATGGTAAGGAAGAAGCGGTAAATCGTATTTACGCTACAACGGACCGCGCGCGTGGAGCATTAAAATCAGAAGCAGATGTTGAAGGGTACCAAACATTTGTGATTCCAGATGATGTCGGTGGACGTTTCACAGTATTAACAGCTGTAGGATTACTTCCAATCGCAGTAACGGGTGCAGATGTAGATGCATTAATGCAAGGGGCTGAAGATGCACGTGTAGCATACAGTTCACCAAGCTTAAAAGAAAACGAAGCTTACCAATATGCTGTAGCGCGTAATGTGTTATACCGCAAAGGAAAAGTGACAGAGTTATTAATTAACTACGAACCAACATTACAATACTTCTCTGAATGGTGGAAACAATTATTCGGTGAATCAGAAGGGAAAGACTTCAAAGGAATTTATCCTTCAAGTGCAAACTTCTCAACAGACTTGCACTCACTAGGACAATACATCCAAGAAGGTCGTCGTAACATCTTCGAAACAGTTATCAAAGTTGGTAAACCAAATGAAGAAGTAACAATCCCTGAAACAGAAGAAGATTTAGACGGATTAGGATACTTACAAGGTAGAACAATGGACTTTGTAAATACAAAAGCTTTCCAAGGAACATTACTTGCTCATACAGATGGTCAAGTTCCAAACTTTGTAGTGAACATTCCTGATATGTCAGCTTACACATTAGGACACTTAATCTACTTCTTCGAAATCGCAGTAGGTCTTTCAGGTTACTTAAATGGCGTTAATCCATTTGACCAACCAGGGGTAGAAGCTTACAAGAAAAACATGTTTGCTTTACTTGGAAAACCAGGATTCGAAGACTTAGCAAAAGAATTAAATGAACGTCTATAATCCACTTACCGCATTCTCAAATGGAGAATGCGGTATTTTTGTGTCTATTTAAATTCGAATCAGGAAAAGAACTTGCTACAATGGGCATTTTGAACTAACATAGGTCTTACAAGAAGTGTTGGAGGAAAAAGATGAGAGTTATTGGATTAACAGGCGGTATCGCCAGTGGGAAAACAACGGTTTCTAATTTATTTAAAATCTCCGGAGTACCGGTAATCGATGCCGATCTTGTGGCTAGACAAGTAGTCGAAAAAGGAACAGACGGATTAACGGCGCTCGTGAATCATTTTGGTGAAGTGATTTTGAATACAGATGGGACGCTAAATCGAATGGAACTTGGAAAAAGAATGTTTAGCGACGAAGCGATTCGACGTGAAGTCAATGACATCCTTCAACCGTTGATTCGCAAAGAGATTACAGCTAGGATGAAGGCATACAAAGACCAAGGAAAACCGCTGATTGTATTAGATATTCCACTCTTATTTGAAATGAATTATGAGAACTTGTGTGATGACATTATTGTGGTGGCTGTTTCAGTTGAGACGCAAATTGCTCGCATGGAAAAACGGAATGGGTATACTAGACAAGAAGCATTGGAGAGAATCCAATCACAGATGCCTTTAGAAGAAAAAGTAAAGAAAGCGACGATTGTGTGGTCAAATGAAGGAACCCTTCAAGAGTTAGAGCAAAAAGTCCATCAGTGGCTACTCGAAAATTTCCTTAAAAAATGATATAATAAGAGAAATAAGCACAAAAAAGGAGAGGTGTTTGCAATGCAATGTCCAAAATGTAAAAACAATGGTTCGCGCGTAGTTGATAGTCGTCCAGCCGATGATGGCCGTTCTATTCGTAGAAGAAGAGAATGCGAAGAATGTGGCTACCGTTTTACAACATTTGAGCGCTTAGAAAAAGCGCCATTGCTTGTTATCAAACGTAACGGGAATCGTGAAGAATTTAGCCGTGAAAAATTATTAAACGGATTAGTTCGTTCAGCAGAAAAACGTCCAGTATCACTAGGACAATTAGAAACAATCGTGAATGAAATCGAACGTTCCATCAACCAAGAGGGAGAAAATGAAGTATCAAGCACGCTTATTGGGGAAATGGTGATGGATCACTTAGCAAAAATTGATGATATTGCGTATATTCGTTTTGCGAGTGTGTATCGTCAATTTACAGACCGCAAAATGTTCTTAAAAGAATTAGAAAGAATGTCTATGATTATGGACAGCCAAGAAAAATAGGAAGGAATTACAAGAATGCACTCAAAAGAGTTTCCGTGGGCACAGTATAAGCCTAAAGATGGTATCCTCGTGGTACAACCTGTGTGGATTACCGAAAGAGAAATCCAATTTTTAATGCAATTATACGCTCCGTTCATTGGGAAAGAAGCAACTCTTTTGTATGCGACTTTGTACGGTGAGTTATCTCCATCAGAATATGAGAGTGAAGTATTCTCCATTTCTGAATTATTGTCGATGACCAATTTAGGAATGCCAGATTTTTACTTAGCAAAGACTCGTTTGGAAGGGATTGGATTACTGAAAACGTATCGTAAGGAGCCGACTGCTTCACGTCCTCAAACATACACGATGGAATTACAAGCACCAACGTCTCCGCGTCTCTTTTTCAAAGATGCCTTGCTTTCGACATTACTGTTAAACCAAATCGGGAATCATCGCTTTGAGAAATTAAAGCAACGATTCTTAGTGTCAAAACCAGGCGATTTAGGAGAAAACGAAAGTGCAAAGTTTGAAGAAGCGTACCGACTTCCTTATAATATGGAGACTTATACAAGAAACCACGTGCAAGAAAATCGCATGGTTTTAGATAGCAAGCAACAACCTGAATTCGAATTTACGTCTGATGTGGATTGGGATTTAATCGAAGGATTATTAAAAACAGAATTCGTTGATTTGAATTCTATTACGAAAGACGTTCGTAAAATTGTTGATGCTTTATACCGTGCGTATGGTTTTACAGAGCAAGAAATCGCACAATTTTTAGTGATCGCTTCTGATTTAACTACGAAAGTCATCGATGAAGAGTTCTTGTTGAAATTAGGGCAAGAGGCTGCTCAAGATAAAGTAAACAAACTCCGCAGTGAAGAAGTGGTTGAAACACCTATTGCAGAACCGGCTAAAGAGCAAGTAGTGAAAGGTGTCTTGGAAGAAGAGTTGGCTATCCAACAATTGATTCAAGCTGCTAAGGGAATGGCACCTATCGACTTTGTTTCAAGCATTAAGGCGCAAAAGAAAGGCTATGTTTCAAAAGCAGAACGCCAATTGATTTTTGATTTAGTATCTGTCAGTGGGTTGCCAAATGAAGTGTTGAATATTTTATTCCACTATGCTTTAGTGCAGCTTGATAACGCGACGCTTGCGAGAAACTTTATCGATGCGATTGCCAACGACTGGGCTACAAAAGAAATCAAGACGGCTCAAGAGGCCATGGACGCTGTACGTAACCGAGACTTGCAACGAGAAGTGAAACGAAAACAACAGCTGCATAATGCAGGTAAGAATAACTTCAGAAGAAACGCTGGTTATCAAGAACAATTGCCAAAATGGGCCAAAGACTCTAAGGAGAAGGAAAAACAAACGTCTGTGCCTAGTGAGAGTCAACCAACACGAGTTTCAAGTCATTTGGCTGAGCAAATTGCAAAATTAAAAACAAGTAATCAAAGAGAACAACAATAACGGAGGTGAACGGATTGGAAGGATTAAAAGGATTTTTAGATCAAAGAGGAGCTTCGCAAGGTGTGCCGAACATGCAAAACATCGAAAAAGAAATCTTTGAAGATGAAGACGTAAAAGCTTTTCTCCAACAACATAAAGAAGAATTGACTCCGGAAGCTATTCGTAAAGGAATGTCTGCGTTATTGGAGTTTCGAATGGAAAGAGATGCTAGAAAGAATCACAAGGAAGTGAAGGCTCCAGGTCTCGAACCATGTTTAGAAGTGCATAATGGATTTATTTTAGTGAATTACAAACGTACCGAAGAAGCGATTCGCGAGGAAAGAGAACGCAAGCGTAAACGCCTTATTCATTCAATTAATATGCCGAAAAATATCGCGGAAGCACGATTCTCTGATACCGCTCTTACAAAAGAGAGAGAAGATGTCATTGGAGAATTGTTGAAATTCATCGAAGGCTACAATCCTGATAGTGCTACATACCAAAAAGGATTGTATTTGGCAGGGCCATTTGGCGTTGGTAAAACGTATATGATGGGTGCTTTAGCAAACGAACTTTCTGAGAACGGTATTGAAACGACTCTTGTCAATGTTCCAACGTATAGTGCAGAAATTAAGCAAGCCATTGCGACAAATACCGTTGAAGCTAAATTAGTATCGGTTAAAAACACACCAATCCTAGTGTTGGATGATATCGGTGCGGAAATGAATAGCTCATGGTTTAGAGATGAAGTGTTGATGGTCATTTTACAACACCGTATGTTGCAAGAATTGCCAACGTTCTTCACATCGAACTTCACGATTGATGAGTTAGAAGCGCATTTTGCTCATTCTAGCAAAGGAGACCAAGAGCTTCTTAAAGCAAAACGCCTAATCGAGCGTATTCGTTTCTTAGCAAAAGAGTATTTTGTGGATGGACAAAATCACAGAAATCCATCATAGTTGAAAATGCTTGAAAATATGAAAGATTAGTGGTTAAATACTAATGAACTAAATATTTTGAAAATGATGAAAAAGACAAGAAACTATCTCTTGGTTACATTTCAGCGAGAAGTGGGTTGGTGCAACACTTCATCCGGAATAGTTTTACCACTTTTGAATCTTTGCTTGAAACTTAGTAGAGCAAGGCGCATCGGAGCGTTATTCCGTTGAGGTTCATCTTTTTTGATGAACAAATTTGGGTGGAACCACGTAGAATATGACGTCCCATAGTTTGCAGTAGCAGACTATGGGATTTTTTGTTTATTTCAGAAATTTCAAAAAGAAAGAAGGAAGAAAATGTCAATGATTAAAATTACTTTTCCAGATGGAGCCGTTAAAGAGTTTCCAAAAGGAATTACAGTAAAAGAAGTTGCAGAAAGCATTAGCAAAAGCTTAGCGAAAAAAGCGTTAGCAGGGAAAGTGAACGGAGAATTAGTAGACTTCGATCGCGCTATCGAAGAAGATGCTTCCATCGAAATCGTTACACCAGACCACAAAGATGCATTAGGAATCTTACGTCACTCAACAGCACACTTATTAGCACATGCGTTAACACGTTTATACCCAGGAATTCACTTCGGAGTAGGACCAGCAATTGAAACAGGATTCTACTACGATACTGATATGCCAAATCAATTAACAGAAGACGCTCTCCCAGAAGTGGAAGCAGAAATGATGAAAATCGTTAAAGAAAACTACCCAATCGTTCGTCGCGAAGTAAGCCGTAAAGAAGCATTAGAAATCTTCGCAAACGACCCTTATAAAGTAGAGTTAATTAATGGTTTACCTGAAGACGAAACAATTACTGTATACCAACAAGAAGATTTCGTAGACTTATGTCGTGGTATTCACGTTCCTTCAACAGGACGTATCCAAGTCTTTAAATTATTATCACTTGCAGGGGCTTACTGGAGAGGTGACTCTAACAACAAGATGATGCAACGTGTTTACGGTACAGCATTCTTCGACAAGGCAGACTTAAAAGAATTCTTGAAGATGCGTGAAGAAGCAAAAGAACGTGACCACCGTAAATTAGGGAAAGAATTAGACTTATTCATGATTAGCCAAGAAGTTGGTTCAGGATTACCATTCTGGTTACCAAAAGGAGCTACAATCCGTCGTACAATCGAACGTTACATCGTGGATAAAGAAATCAGTCTTGGATACCAACATGTGTACACTCCTGTTATGGCTGACGTAGGTCTTTACAAAACATCAGGTCACTGGGCTCACTATCAAGAAGATATGTTTCCACCAATGGATATGGGCGATGGCGAAATGCTTGTATTACGCCCAATGAACTGTCCTCACCACATGATGGTTTATAAAAACCACATCCACAGCTACCGTGAATTACCAATTCGTATTGCTGAATTAGGAATGATGCACCGCTATGAAAAATCAGGTGCGTTATCAGGTTTACAACGTGTACGTGAAATGACTCTTAACGATGGACATACATTCGTTCGTCCTGACCAAATTAAAGACGAATTCAAACGTATCTTAGACTTAATCCGTGAAGTATATAGTGACTTCAACGTTAAAGACTACCGCTTCCGTTTAAGCTATCGTGATCCAGAAGATAAACATAAATACTTCGATGATGATGAAATGTGGAACAAAGCAGAATCAATGTTAAAAGAAGCAATGGATGAAATGGGATTAGAATACTTCGAAGCAATCGGTGAAGCAGCATTCTACGGTCCTAAATTAGATATTCAATTCCGTACAGCAATGGGATTAGAAGAAACAATGTCTACAATCCAATTAGACTTCCTATTACCAGAACGCTTCGACTTAACATACGTTGGTGAAGATGGAGACAATACTCACCGTCCAGTGGTTATCCACCGTGGGGTTGTATCAACTGCAGAACGTTTCGTAGCGTACTTAATCGAAGAATACAAAGGAGCATTCCCAACTTGGTTAGCTCCAGTTCAAGCAACAATCATTCCTGTAAGTGTGGAACATCATTATGATGCTGCACGTGAGTTGAAAGAAAAAATGGCTCGCTTAGGAATGCGTGTAGAACTTGATGACCGTAATGAAAAAATGGGATACAAGATCCGTGCTTCTCAAACTCAAAAGATTCCTTATCAATTAGTAATTGGAGATAAAGAGGTTGAAGAAGGTACTGTAACTGTTCGTCGTTATGGTTCTAAAGAAACTAAATCAATGTCTGTTGAAGCGTACTTAGAATACGTACAACGCGAGATTGCAAACTTCTCTCGCCCGCTTGAAGACTAATTTTTCAAAGGCTCGTAGCAATACGAGTCTTTTTTGTGCTTACATTTAAAACCGAAGGTTTTGATTTATGGCTGGATTGTTTAAGAAGGATATAAGTACCACTTTATAAAATATAGGGGATTTGTATTTTTATAGAGGTTTCGTTCTTTCGAATCATTGCGGATGTCTTCATAAAAGCTGTAACGGGATACCGGTTCGAGCCTAGGGTCTCTCACCTTCAAAGCCTCAAAAACGGGAGTAAGGAATAAATTCCTAACTCCCGTTAATTCGTTTTGATATCATTCCCCATTACTGCTTTTATAGAATCCGCATGATTCTCCAGAACGAAGATTTAAAATTTGATTTGTATATTTTATAGAGTGGGTTATCTTTCTTAAACAGCCATAAATCAAAATGCGGTGAAAAGACGAGTCTTTTACAAAATTAGTTATCGCTAAAATTGGAACGTCCGCTGGTGCTTTTATAGAATCCGCATGATTCTTCAGAACGAAGAATTAAAAATGTTATTTGTATATTTTATAAAGTAGGACCTCTTTCTTAAACCGCCATAAATCAAAATGCGGATAAAAAAGACGAGTCTTTCTAAAAATTAGTTATCGCTAAAATTGGAGCGTCCGTGATTGCTTGTATAGAATCCGCATGATTCTTCAGAACGAAGATTTAGAATTTGATTCGTATATTTTATAAAGTAGGTCATCTTTCTTAATCTGCCATAAATCAAAATGCGGTTAGAAGAGACGAGTCTTGCGAAAATTAGTTGTCGCTAGAATTGGAGCGTCCGCGAGTGCTGAAATAGCGGGAGTGGATGTTTGACAAATTCGAATTGCAAAGTTAAGATAAATGTATTGGTAGATCTCTCCGCATGTGGAGAGGCTTTTTTTATGCATATAGATAATTGATTGAGAAGGAGAGTTTTAATGAACGTTGAAGAAAAACAAAATCCATTAGGGATAGAAAAGATAGGGACTCTTCTTAGAAAGATGGCGATTCCTGCCATTATCGCGAATGTGGTGAATGCACTCTATAATATTGTCGACCAAATCTTCATTGGACAAGGAGTAGGGTACTTAGGAAATGCAGCTACGAATATTGCCTTTCCAATTACTACCATCTGTATGGCGATTGGTTTAATGGTGGGGATTGGCGCCGCGTCAAACTTTAACTTGGCGCTAGGTAGAAAAGAAGACAAGCATGCTCGTGAAGTAGCTGGGACTGCAGTGGTATTGTTGGTAACGGCTGGATTTATCATTATGAGTGTGGTTCTATTGTTCTTACAACCATTATTAAACTTGTTTGGTGCTACAGACCAGATTTTGGGATATGCCAGTGAGTATGCAGGGATTACAGCTTTTGGGATTCCGTTCTTCATGATTTCGATTGGTTTTAATCCATTAGTTCGCGCAGATAGTAGACCAACTTATTCGATGATGGCGATTATTGTGGGAGCACTGCTCAATACCGTTCTTGATCCATTATTTATTTTTGGATTTAATATGGGGATTGCAGGAGCCGCTTGGGCAACAGTTATCAGTCAAGTTGTCTCAGCAATCGTATTACTCGCGTATATTCCAAATTTTAGATCCGTTCGCTTTGAGCGTAGCGATTTTAAGTTGTCGTTAGCTGATGTAACAGTGATTGCGTCTCTTGGATTAACATCGTTCATTTTCCAAATTTCTGCGACCATTGTACAAATTGTATCAAACAATCTTTTACGTACGTATGGAGCACAATCCATTTACGGAAGTGATATCCCGATTGCGGTTGGGGGAGTCGTAAGTAAAATCTTCGTTATATTCATTGCAGTTGTGATTGGATTAAATCAAGGAGCACAACCGATTTTAGGATTTAACTATGGTGCAAAGAAATATTCACGTGTGCATGAAACGATGAGCTTACTACTTAAAGTAACGTTCATCTTATCAACTATTCTTTGGATTCTATTCGAAGCCTTTCCGCTACAACTGATTCAAATGTTCGGAAGCGGGGATGCTCTTTACTATGAATTTGGAGTGAGATATGCACGAGCGTTCTTATTCTTTACGTTTATTAATGGGACTACCATTATTGTGACAACCTTCTTCCCAGCAATTGGGAAAGCAAAATTGGGAGCGATTCTTTCTTTAACACGTCAAATGTTTGTCTTGCTGCCAGTGATGGTTCTTCTTGCAACCAGTTTTGGAGTGGATGGATTAATTTTCGCAGGTCCGATTTCCGACTTTATCTCCTTTATCATTTGTATGACTGTTTATATCTATCAAATGCGCAAAATTCCAAAGGTAGACGAATTTTTGGTATAATGATGTGGAGTAGTGGAAGGAGTATGATTTATGGAATGGTCTAAGTTACTATCAACAAAACGTCTTTCTGGTAAAGAAGCAATTCATCGTAATGAATTTGATGATGATTACAAAAGAATTGTAACGAGTCCTTCATTTAGAAGATTGCAGGACAAGACACAAGTGTTTCCGCTGGAACGACTAGATTTTATTCATACACGATTAACGCATTCGTTAGAAGTAGCGATGGTAGCACGATCACTAGCGAAGGAAATTGTTATATTATTGCAAGAGGAATTAGAGAAGATACCTGACAGCAGTAAGCAAGAGATGATTGACCGTCAAGAGGATGTGTTAAAAATCGTTGAATGTGCGAGTCTCGTGCATGACATTGGGAACCCTCCTTATGGTCATTTTGGGGAAGATATTATTCGACAATGGTTTAAGAAAAATTTGCCAAGCCTCTTGAGGGAGAAAAGTGATGTGGCAGAAGAATTTCTAGCAAGTCCTTATGTCTATGATTTTTATCGCTTTGAAGGGAATGCGCAGTCACTACGAATTATATCGAAGTTACATGATTTCAAAGGAGAATTTGACGGACTTGATTTAACGGCAGCGACACTGAATACGATATTGAAATATACGTACCCGTCTTCTCGTAAGGAAACAGAACAGATTACTTCGAAGAAAGTTGGCTATTTCTTTGCAGAAGAAGAAACATTCCAAAAAGTAACAGAGATTACAGGGGCAGGGACAAACCGCCATCCGCTAACCTTTATTTTAGAAGCCGCAGATGATATTGCATATCTTGTAGCCGATATGGAAGATGCAATTGGTAAAGGTGTGATTTCCTTTAGAGATGTGCGTGAGTTTTTATTAGATAACTTGAGTACTGACGCCTACAATGCACCGCATTCCGTTCATACACGCGAAGTGTTAAATAGAATCGATGAGAAAGTCTTCAGTGTTAACCGATTCTTTGTGGATTTACGGGATAAGTTAATCGATGGAGCACGTCATAATTTTGTGAATCATTACGATGAGATTATGGAAGGGACGTTTAACCAAGACTTATTCAAAAATTCTTGGGCGGAAGATCTATATGTTATTCTTCGTAGATTATCTATGGAACGTATTTATGACAATAAAGGAATCTTGAGATTAGAGATTGCAGGGTATACAACGCTCACTTATTTATTAGATAGCTTTGTGCCTTCTTTAGTCGCATATGATACGAATCGTCAATTAGACTATGTAGAATTGAAAAAAATCGGCATTATTTCTGAGAGTCAGAAACGTTCCTATCATTACTTTGCAGAAGGAAAGAGCGAAGTTGAAAAATTATACTTACGCCTTCTGTTAGCAACAGATTTCATTTCAGGAATGACGGATAGTTATTCACACCGACTCTATTTAGATATGGTTGGGATTTAATGTAAAAGTAGAAAAATACCATATATGGTATTTTTCTACTTTTTTGCATAAAAAAGCCGCTAACGTGCTTTTATGTTAGCGGCTAAGTTATGAGTTAATTA
>CAUTST010000026.1:0-22546 GCA_963540995.1 uncultured Streptococcus sp. | reverse complement strand
ACATGCTATTTTCAGAAATGGATTAACTCCAATTATCTGTTGTGGTGAAACTTTAGAAACTTACGAAGCAGGAAAAGCTTCTGAATTCGTTGGTGGACAAGTTTCTGCAGCGTTAAAAGGATTATCAAACGAACAAGTATCATCTTTAGTGATTGCTTATGAACCAATCTGGGCAATCGGAACTGGTAAATCAGCTTCTCAAGATGACGCTCAAAAAATGTGTAAAGTTGTTCGTGACGTTGTAGCAGCTGACTTCGGTCAAGAAGTTGCTGACAAAGTTCGCGTACAATACGGTGGATCTGTAAAACCAGAAAACATTGCTGAATACATGGCTTGTCCAGACGTTGACGGAGCTCTTGTAGGAGGAGCAAGTTTACAACCAGATTCATTCTTAGCTTTATTGGAGGCAGTGAAATAATGGCAAAATCACCAGTTGCAATCATTATCTTAGATGGTTTCGGATGGAGACCAGAAGTTGAAGGTAATGCCGTTGCACAAGCAAAAAAACCAAATTTTGATCGTTATTATAACGAATTTCCTCATACAACATTAAAAGCTTCTGGATTAGATGTAGGTCTACCAGATGGCCAAATGGGGAACTCAGAAGTAGGGCATACAAACATCGGTGCTGGACGTATCGTTTACCAAAGCTTAACTCGTATCGACAAAGCGATTGAAGAAGGCGAATTCGAATCAAACCCAGCATTAAATGGTGCGTTTAACCACGTTAAAGAAAATGGTTCTGCATTACACTTATTCGGATTATTATCGGATGGTGGGGTACACAGTCATATCAACCATTTATTAGCATTAGTGGAAACAGCTAAAGCAAAAGGAATCGACAAAGTGTACATTCATGCATTCATGGATGGACGTGACGTAGATCCTAAAGCAGGTCCTTCTTATATCAAAACATTAGAAGATAAATTAGCTGAAGTTGGCGTTGGAGAAATCGCAACAGTTTCAGGTCGTTACTATGCAATGGACCGTGACAAACGTTGGGAACGTGTGAAATTAGCTTATGATGCAATCGCTCATAGCGAAGGCCCACAATTCGAAAGCGCACAAGCTGTGATTGCTGATAGCTATGCTAAAGACGTTACAGACGAATTCGTGATTCCATCAGTCATCGTTAAAGATGGTAAACCAGTGGCAAAAGTTGAAAACAACGATGCAATCATCTTCTTCAACTTCCGTCCTGACCGTGCAATCCAATTATCAAATGCATTCACTGATAAAGAGTGGACAAACTTTGATCGTGGAGAGCGCGCTACAAACGTTAAATTTGTGACAATGACTTTATATAACCCAAGCGTGGATGCAGAAGTTGCATTCCCACCAATCCCAATGACAAACGTTCTTGGTGAAGTGTTATCTAAAGCAGGTCTTGTACAATTACGTATTGCCGAAACTGAAAAATATCCACACGTAACATTCTTTATGAATGGTGGACGTAACGAAGAATTCCCTGGTGAAAACCGTATTTTAATTCCTTCTCCAAAGGTTGCAACTTACGACTTGAAACCAGAAATGAGTGCTTACGAAGTAGGAGACGCATTATACAACTCAATCATTAATGATGAAAATGATGCGATTATCTTAAACTTCGCTAACCCAGATATGGTTGGACACTCAGGAATGTTAGAACCAACAATCAAAGCGATTGAAGCAGTGGACGAAAACTTAGGTAAAGTAGTAGATGCTATCCTTGAAAAAGGCGGTAGCGCAATTATCTTTGCTGACCACGGTAACTCAGAAACAATGATTACCCCTGAAGGAACACCACATACTGCACATACAACAGTGCCAGTACCCGTGATTGTGACTAAGAAAGGTATCACATTGCGTGAAGGTGGACGTTTAGCAGACGTTGCTCCAACAATGCTTGATTTACTAAATGTTGAAAAACCAGCAGAAATGACTGGGGAAACATTAATCGAAAAGTAAAGAAAACCTTAGCAAAGGTTGAAAGTCTGATGATTTTCGATTAAAATAATAACGTACAAAATAAATATTAAAGGAGTTAATAAATCATGCCATTTATTACAGATGTATTAGCAAGAGAAGTACTAGACTCACGTGGAAACCCAACTATCGAAGTTGAAGTTTACACAGAAAGCGGAGCGTTCGGACGCGGTATGGTTCCTTCAGGAGCTTCAACTGGTGAATACGAAGCAGTTGAATTACGTGACGGCGACAAATCTCGTTACTCAGGAAAAGGAGTTCAAAAAGCAGTTGACAATGTAAACAACATTATCGCTGAAGCTATCTTAGGTTATGATGTTCGTGAGCAAATGGCGATCGACAAATTAATGATCGAATTAGATGGTACTCCAAACAAAGGTAAATTAGGAGCTAACGCAATCTTAGGCGTATCTATCGCTGTAGCACGCGCAGCTGCTGACTACTTAGATCAACCTTTATACCAATACTTAGGCGGATTCAACACTAAAGTATTACCAACACCTATGATGAACATCGTTAACGGTGGATCTCACTCAGATGCTCCAATCGCATTCCAAGAGTTCATGATCTTACCAGTAGGTGCTCCATCATTCAAAGAAGCTTTACGTTGGGGTGCTGAAGTATTCCACGCATTGAAAGCTATCTTACACGACCGTGGTTTAGTAACTGCAGTTGGTGACGAAGGTGGTTTCGCTCCTTCATTCGAAGGAACTGAAGATGCTGTAGAAACAATCTTAGCAGCAATCAAAAAAGTAGGACTAGAACCTGGTAAAGATGTTTACTTAGGATTTGACTGTGCTTCATCTGAATTCTTCAAAGATGGCGTATATGACTACACAATCTTCGAAGGTGAAAAAGGTGCTAAACGTACTCCAGCTGAACAAGTTGAATACTTAGCAGAATTAGTTGAAAAATACCCAATCATCACAATCGAAGACGGCTGTGACGAAAACGACTGGGATGGATGGAAATTATTAACTGAACGCTTAGGCGGTAAAGTTCAATTAGTTGGTGACGACTTATTCGTAACAAACACTGAAATCTTATCTCGTGGTATCGAAAAAGGTATTGCAAACTCAATCTTAATCAAAGTTAACCAAATCGGTACTTTAACTGAAACATTCAACGCAATTGAAATGGCTCAAAAAGCTGGTTACACTGCAGTTGTTTCACACCGTTCTGGTGAAACTGAAGATGCTACAATTGCTGACATCGCAGTTGCAACAAACGCTGGCCAAATCAAGACTGGTTCATTAAGCCGTACAGACCGTATTGCTAAATACAACCAATTATTACGTATTGAAGATCAATTAGGTGACTTAGCTGTTTACCAAGGTCTATCAGCGTTCTACAACTTAAAAAACAAATAATTCCTAGGAATTAGGGAGGGGAAGCAGATTTGCTTCCCCTCCTTTTTTGTGCAAAAATTGAGAGATTCAACCGAAGGTTGAAAGGATACGATACCCGGTTAATATCCGTTTTTACATAATGGACATGGTTGTGAGGCACCGCCTCAAGCCTATGGTCTTTCGGCTTCAAAGCTTCAAAGAGGGAGTAGCGAATGAATTCACAACTCCCTCTAATTCACATTTGATGCAGTTCTCACTACCATTTCCATTATAAGCGGATATTTTGGTATCGTATCCTTTAGTATTTAATACCCAATTTTTGCCATATAAGAGGAGAGTTTAAGAAGAGGGATTGAAAAATGATACCTGAAGATAGCCGTTATAGTGGAATGAGTGATGGGGAATAGCATTGAATGTGAATTACGCGGAGTAGAAACACTTTTCGTACTCCGCGTTTGAAGCTTCAAAGACCAAGAGACCTAGGGCTCTTGGCGGTGCCCCATCACAAAATCCACTATGATTAAACGGCTATCAAAATAGGTATCATTTTTCAAATTACACGAAAGACAGCAAAATAGTTATAGTATAGAACAAGATAGGGAAAGCCAGAATCGAATTTTCGGTGTAAACTAATTATGAAAGCGAAATCATAACGAACGGAGGGATTTTGATGAAAGTCGCGGTTGGTATTGATATTGGGGGGACAAAGGTAGCGGTTGCGTTGATTAACGAAAATGGGGAAATCGTTAGTCGTTCACAAAGCCCAAGCCAAACAGCGAGTGCCGAAAGTTTATATCAGGGTGTGGTCCAACTGGTGGATAAAGTACTCAATGATAATGATTTACGCATTCAAGATACGTATGGGATTGGTGTTGGATTACCAGGAAAGGTAGATGTGGAAAACGGGGTAGCGATTTTCCAAAATAATATACCTTGGGCTAATTTTCCAATTGTAGAAAGATTGAAGGAAACGTACGGAGACATACCGGTAAAAATCGATAATGACGTTAAAGTAGCGGCTTATGCGGAGTATCGATTGCTCAATCTGAAACCTACAGACATGTTTGGATACGTAACGGTATCAACAGGAATCGCAGCCACCAACATCGTCAACAATACAATCTTACGCGGGGAAGGGTTCTCCGGAGAAATTGGGTTTGTCAAAGTGCCTTACTTTGAATGTCTCGAAGCGTTAGAAGTGGCTTGTTCGGGTGTCGGAATCGAGCGCACTGGACGCGAAATTTACGAAGACGAGACATTGACAACGAAAGACATCTTTGATAAATGGCGCAATGGTGAGGAAGCAGCTTGCCGTATCATTGAAGAAACAGCTATGGGATTAGCAAGTGTTCTTCATGGAATGGTTTGCTTACTAGATCCAAAAACCATTGTGTTCGGAGGTAGTGTTTCAAACTACAACCCAGACTTTATAGAACTCGTGAAAGAAGAGTTAGCAGAACTCCTTCATCACGAACAAAAACATATTCTAGAGCATATCCAAGCATCAACCATTAAGGGGGATAATGGAATCATTGGTGCCGGCCTGCTCGTTATAGAATAGCAAACGATAGAAAATGCTAGGATTACCCTAGCGTTTTTTATTTTGTCGCACCTTTCCCTTTCGCAGCATGAGATAAACTAAGAAAAATTTACTTAAACATAAAGCAAAAAGAGTCCCTCGGACTTTGTACGGTTTACGTTTGCTGGGCTCATCCAATTAGAAAGTAATGATTTAGCCTTTTCCATTCAGCGGTGTGAGAAAAACTATTTTAGCTGATTCACTGAAGGACAAACATTTTTGATTATCAAAAAAACATCAGTTTATTGAAAGAATAGTGGGGAATCACATTGAATGTGAATTAGGTGGAGTTAGGAATAAATTCCTTACTCCACCTTTGAAGCTTCAAAGGTGAGAGACGTAAGGCTCGAACCGGTGTCCCACTATGACTCTTTCAATATAAAACTGATGTTTTTAAGATAATCAAAAAAGACCCATTCTATAGGAATGGATCTTATCAATTGAAAATGGTTTATCTCACTAAGCCTACCGCTTTTTCCATCTTGCGTAGCGTCTTATTCGCTACAGCATTCGCTTTCTTCGCACCTTCATCAAGAATCTCATCTAGCTTATCAGATTTAAGTAACTCATAATAACGTTCTTGGATTGGTTCCATCACTGCGATAATCGCATCGGCTAATTCTTCTTTGAATTGGCCATAACCGACACCTTTGAAGCGTTCTACGAGGGATTCAATACTTTCACCAGAGAAAGCAGAGAAGATTGTTAATAGGTTGGATACGCCAGGTTTTTCAGCTGGGTCGAATTCAATCACACCGCTTGAGTCTGTCACAGCACTCTTGATTTTCTTGCGAATCACAGAAGGCTCGTCAAGCATGCTGATGTATTCTTTTACGTTAGCATCTGATTTACTCATTTTTTTCGTTGGCGTTTGTAAGCTCATCACACGCGCACCAGCTTTTGGAATAAATGGTTCCGGCATTACAAGTAGTTGGTTGCCATTTCCGTAGCGACTGTTGAAACGTTCAACGAAGTCACGTGTTAATTCCATATGTTGTTTTTGGTCCTCTCCGACAGGTACCACCTCAGCGTTATATAAAACGATATCGGCTACCATTAGAGGAGGGTATGTTAATAAACCAGCAGAAACAGATTGTTGTTTTTGAGATTTATCTTTGTATTGTGTCATACGTTCTAACTCACCAACGCCGACATTACATTGAACAATCCATGCTGCTTGAGCGTGAGCAGGGACTTCTGATTGCACAAAGATAGTTGATTTTTCAGGATCAAGACCAATCGCAAGGTAAAGTGCTGCGAGTGAACGTGTTTGTTGTTTTAATTTTTTTGGATCTTGCGGAACGGTAATCGCATGTTGGTTTACAATACAGTAAGTACAATCGTACTCATCTTGCAGGGCAACGAAGTTTTTCATCGCTCCAATATAGTTCCCAATGGTTGGGATGGCTGAAGGCTGAACGCCTGAGAAAATTCTTTTTTTAGACATATAAGTGCTCCTTAAACTTGTTAGTTTTATTATACCTTATTTTAAAAGGATTTTCATGAAAAAGTAGTTACAAGGTTTTCAACGTTTGTGAATTCAGAGATTTTCTGCTGTAGAAGTAATCACGAAATGAAAGCAAGTGAAAATGTTATGAAACAATTAAATTTTCATAAAAAGTGAAAAAAGTTTGTGAAAAACTAAAAAATCATATAGATTTTTTTTTATATATCATATATAATAATACACGTAGATAAAACCGAAGACTTTAGAAGAGGAGGACATCGACGTATGGTTACATTATATACATCACCTAGCTGTACATCTTGCCGTAAAGCTCGTGCATGGTTAGAAGAACACAACATCTCGTACACAGAAAGAAATATCTTTTCAGAACCATTAACAATTGACGAAATTAAAAACATCCTACGAATGACAGAAGACGGAACAGAGGAAATTATCTCAACACGTTCAAAAGCATTCCAAGAATTGAAGATTGACTTAGATGAAGTTCCATTAAATCAATTATTCTCATTAATCCAAAACAACCCAGGATTACTACGACGCCCAATTATGTTGGACGAAAAGAGATTCCAAGTAGGGTACAACGAAGACGAAATTCGTCGCTTCTTACCTCGTGAAGTTCGTGCTTACGAATTAGACATGGCACAACGTTTAGTAAACTTTTAAACTTCAAAAGCTCTGAACTATCAGGGCTTTTTTTGTACACAAAATTTATAGGTTTACGGAAAAGTTTGGAAATAAATATTCACAAGCAAATGGTTTGCAAAAAAATAAGAACCTCATGCGAGGTTCTTTTTTCTTATAGTTCTTTATAGTAATAAACTGCCAGTTGTGTACGATCGCGTAATTCTAACTTTTCGAGTAAGGCTGATAAGTAGTTTCTAACGGTTCCTTCGCTGAGATACATCTTCTCGGCGATTTCTTTATTATTGAAGCCTTCTGCAACGAGATAGAGCAGTTCGTTTTCACGCTCGCTTAAATGAGCACTCGATTTCTTCTCGAAGGTTTTCTTCACCGGCATTTCAATCGTTGAATCGTAGACGATTTGTCCATTCATCACGGCGTCAATCGCTGGAAGAATTCCTTTAATATGTTGCTTTAATAAGTATCCTTTGCACCCAAGTGAGAGCGCCTTTGTGATGTACTCGTCGTCTTGGAAGGTCGTCAGGAATAAAATCTTTGCGTCAGGAAAATCTTTTAAAATCGTTTCTGCAGCTTCGATACCGGTAGTAGGCTCCATTCGAATGTCCATTAAGACTAAGTCTGGTTGATGAGTGATATATAATTCGACAGCGTCATGTCCATCACTGCCTGTCCCAACCACTTCGATATGGTCTTGCACTGACAGAATGGTCTCGAGTGCTTGAAGTACTAAAAAGTCGTCATCGACTAGAATCGTTTTAATCATGGTTGACCTCCTGTTTTGGGATGCGGATAAAGATATCGTATCCGTTTGTTGTTTGTAATGTCATAACCCCTTTATGTTTCTCCACCAGTTCTTTCATCATCGTGAGGCCCATCCCTGGGGTGTCGTTACTCGTTTGATTCCCATTATCTTTATATTGAATCGTGTAGTAGTTATTTTGTTCTAGTAAAAATAATTGAATTTGATTTCCGTTGGAGTATTTCATAAAATTCGTTGCCATTTCCTTACAAATGGTCAGAATGTCGTATTTCAATCCGATTGGAATCTCATCTGAAATCGTATTTTGATAATTGACTTGTGCCTTTTCCTCAAGTGGGTGAAGAATCTCGTCCATCTTTTGAGAAAGTAGGAAAGAGTCATCGTAAAGCTGATGAATCGTCGTTCGAATCTCGTCCATCCCGTTTTGAAGGATGCCAGAAACTTGTTCTAACTTCTTCTCCACAACAGGTTCATTGGTGATAATTTGTAAGGCTTCAAGTTGCATAATCGAAGCGCTAAGCGTATGTCCGATTTGGTCATGCAAGGCGTGAGAAATACGATTCCGTTCCTTAAGAGTTGCGACTTCCATTTGCTTTAAGGTTTCCTCTTGGCTAAATTGTTGCCTTTGTAATAAGCGAAGTCGTTCATGCTCTAAGTTATCTTGGACCTGGTAACTCTTCGTACGAAATTCTTTATCAGTTTGGCTCCGTAAAATCAGATAAGTACCAATAACTGATAATAGTAGTGTGAATAAATCTGGTCGCATTAAAAGGAGGATGCCGGCAAACGCTCCAGGAAGGCCAAATAGTTGGGCAGCATGCATGATGAAAATGGAAAGATAGAATCCCGTTTCAGGATAGAAGAGGCATAGAGCACCCGATATCACTAGTGAAACACGTTGTATCCAACGATTTTCGAAAACTTCCATAGATAAAGAAAGAATAAAAATACACAGGCCTAAAAATATCGTAAAGACTTCTGTTTGTTGTCCCGTTAAATACATACTAATCAAAATAAAGAACATCAATTTCTCTAAAAATGTCCGCACACATCTCACCTCCAATACTCTTTCTTTCAGTGTAGCCGAAATAGGGATAAATTTCTAGCGATTTATGACAAATGTCATATGAAACTAACGACATTTGACACTAGTTTGTGACAAGGGTGGTCGATATACTAAGAGTGTAAAAACAATTAATGAGGTGAGGACATGGAAAATAGTATCCAAGTAAAAAGTTTAGTCAAACGATACAAAGACCTAATGGCATTAAATCATTTTGATATTGAAATTCGAAAAGGAGAGCTTCTAGCGCTTCTTGGACCAAACGGATGTGGAAAGACAACCGCGATTAACTGTATGTTAGGATTTTTAACCTTTGATAGCGGCGAAGTAACCGTTCTAGGAGAGAGTAAGTTCCCATTATCCAATAAAGTACGACGTGAAATCGGGATTGTTCCACAGGAATTAGCGTATTTAGAAAATTTAACAGTAGAAGAAAATATTGATTTCTTCTGTGGACTGTATATTTCAGATTCCAAGCAACGAAAACAATACGTACAAGAGGCCATCGAGTTTGTAGAACTACAAGAGTTCCGTAAATTTGTTCCAAAGAAATTGAGTGGAGGGTTGAAACGTCGCTTGAATATCGCTTGCGGAATCGTGCATAAGCCAAGTTTAATTTTCTTCGATGAACCAACTGTGGCGGTAGACACACAAAGTCGTTCATTTATTTTAGAAGGAATTCAAAAGCTGAACGAACAAGGAAGCACGATTATTTATACAACACACTATTTAGATGAAGTGGATGGATTAAGTGACCGTATCGTGATTATGGATAAAGGGAAGAGCATTGTCTCAGGAACTTCGCAAGAATTGAAGAAATCCATCGCGACTTCTGAAATCATCCAAGTAGAACTTTCAACAGTTCCAACAGAAGAACAAGTAGCACGCTTAAAACAAATTCCACACGTTCTTGTATTAGAGCATCATAAAAATCATTTGAAATTCAATTTCGAACAAGGAACGAATCACTTACTTCACGTGGCAAACGCCCTTGAAGAATTGAACTTAAGCTATGTTCGTTTATACAGTGAACAGCCAAGCTTAGATGATGTGTTCCTTGCATACACAGGGAAAGGACTTCGAGATTCATGAAGACATTTTTAAAGCTATTTACGTATTTATCAAAGGACGCCTTAAAAGACTTTTCATTCTCGTTTTGGGTATTACTCTATCCGATTATCTTAATTTCACTCTATTTCGTATCCTTTTCAGGAATCATGAACCAAGAGATGGGAACGGTTCGTGTGGCCATGACAGCCGACAACCCCTATCACCAGGTATTTGAACAAGCCGGAGATTATTTCGAGATTATCGATGTGGAGACAGAGGAAGCAGGGAAGGCACTCGTCACAGAGGATAAAGCAGACGGATTTCTTGAAAAGAACTTAGATGTGGTGGTTAGCCAATCGATGGGGATTCCGCAAAGCGTGTTGAAAAATGTAGCAACACAAATCAAACAAGTCCAAAGTCTTGGACGAGGCGCAGCGTCTATCGACTTTAACAAGAGTTGGGTGACGCAGGAGACAACGGAAGTCAGTCAAGGAACGATGTTGTTTTACAGCGCGATTGCTAGCTTCACGATGTACTCGATGTTTAGTGGGGTCGTTTGTGCAGCTTACATAAACGGAAACTTATCTCCGATTGGACGCCGTATTATGGGCAGCCCATTTAGCAAAGGCAAGTTAATTGCGAACTGCTTTATGATTGGTTTATTGCTCAATGTCGCATCAAATGGAATCATGCTAATTTATACGACACAAGTATTGAAAGTGAATCTATTTGCAGATTGGCCAGGAAGCCTTCTTTTGATGTTGATGGGAAATGTATTTGGAATTGCAGCAGGGCTTCTCATCGGGACCAATCAAAAACTAACAATACAGGGAAGAATTATCTTCTCATTAATTACAAACCTCGTCCTTTCAGCACTCGCTGGGATGATGGGGACAGCCATGAAAGGATTTGTCAATACCTTCATGCCAGGATTTAACCAATTTAATCCCGTCGCATTAATGGTTACAGGATTTTATCAATTGAATCGCCTCGTAGGCAGTGCGGATCTAGGTAGAACTTACTTATTACTTGGCGCATATACACTGGCACTTCTAGGATGTGCACTATGGAGATTAAGGAGAACACGTTATGATAGTCTATAAATATTTTCTAAAACTGGCTTATCGATTAAAATCATATGCGATTATTTTCCTAGTCATCTTTATGGGAATTGGACTCTCTTCAGTACTAGGAAACAACGAAGTCTCAGGGTTCAAAGATACACAATATAAAGTCTTGATTAAAGACGAATCAGAAGGCAGTAGCGAAATAATGAACGCGCTAGTTGCCTCGCTTCAAAAAGATCATAAAGTTACTCTAACAACCATTAGCGATAACAGCATGAAAGAAGCTGTATATGCAAATGATGTGGATGGCGCCCTTTGGATTCCATCAGACGTTGATGCAAGAATCAATAATGGCGAAGCAGCCGTCACTATGGAGATTGGAAACTCACTGAACGGAAATATGCTTCGTGAGTACGTCAATTCATATATTCGTTATGCAGTTGTATTGAAAAATCAAGGCAACTTCAGTGTTGAGAATATGAATAAGATTTTAAGCGAGCAAGCTTCTGTGAGTGTCATTTCAAAAGATGCCACACTTAAAGGGGATGATTTCTATGCAAAATTTGGTGAAAGCTACTTTGCGTACACACCGTTCGTTTACATCTCAATCTTTATCTTCTTGCTTGGTTTAATCTTTTCCAAACTTGAAACTGATGAAGTCGCTAAACGAATTGTTATTGGTATGAAGAGTGTGAACCAAGTGATGATTGAAAAATTCCTTGGGGGCTTAACAGTTGTTGGGGTTATCGTTGGAATTAACTTACTATTCGTAGCCATTGTGGCACCAAGTTTCTATGTGAGTGCGGGTGCTCCAAAGGCACTAATGCTTACTTTCGCGATAGCACTTACAGCCTATGCACTGGCATTCCTTTGCTCGGTCATTATCGGGGATAACACGTATGGATATTCTGCAGCAAGTACGGTAGTGGGGATGGGGGTATCCTTTATCTCAGGGATTTTCGTTCCGTTAGAGTTGCTCAATCCAGTAGCCATTAGCATCGCGAAATTCTTCCCAGTGTATTATGTCATAACTGCAGCAGAAAATTCTTCACTAGAATTTTCAAGCTACGCTATGAACCTAGGGATGATCCTCTTGTTTGGAATCTTGTATTTAGCATTAGCCTTTAGCATCCAACATATCCGAACAAGACAATTCGGCCTCACCCTCCGCAAAGCCTAATTTATAACAAGAGAAGAAGCCTCGTCGTTTCGCGGTTCATTTCCATCATAATCACCTTTTAAAAATAAGAAGGAAATACAAAGGGTTTGGCACCGTTAAAAAAGCTTGGAGGGGCAAATTGAACAAAATTAATTAAAAAGATTACGAAGAAGTCTGCGGATTTTATAATCGCAGTAACGGGGAATCGCGTCGAAGAAGAATTAGGCGGAGTAGGGACGTATCCCGTACTCCGCCTTTGAAGCTTCGAAGGTGCAAGACTACAGGCTTGCACCGGTGCCCCGTAACAGCGATTATAATCCAAATCCGCAAGGGTTCGCAGTAATCTTTTTTTAGGCTGTGAACGCAAGTTCAATTTGCCCTATCCAAGCTTTTCTCAAGAAGCACCAAGCGTAAACCAATTTGCATTAGGATTCCAATCGTATTTCTTTTATTTTTGTCAGGTTTGGTCTAAAATAATTAGATAAGGTAAAAAGGGGTGAATATTATGGAAATGGAACGCATTAACGACGATACATTCTTGTTGCGTATCGAGAACCAAGATCTAATCGACCGTGGTACATCAATACCCGAATTACTTGGAAATCCAGGCGAAATCGAAGGCTTTTTCCATAGTATTTTAGAGGAGATAGGCGTCTTGAATCAATTCGAAGATTCAGACGGTTTGAGCTTCCAAATCATGCCAAATGCTGATGGATTAGAACTCTATGTCACACGTATTGTGGACATGGGGGATGAATCAACCGATGAACGCATGGTTCGAAATATCGTGGATACGATTCAACATTCGCTGACAGACCGTATTGGTAAAAAGCGCAAAGAAAAGAGAGAAGATGACAACCGTTCTCCAAAACCAGTGATCAATACAGAAGATAAATCTTCTACATTGAAACCAATTGATGTGACAGTTGTCTTTGAAGACTTCGAAGATTTTGTCTCAATGGCGAAAGAAGCATCCAGTGAATTTGACCAATCGATACTTTACCGTTACAGCGGACATTACTTCTTACACGTTTTCCATCAAGTGGAAAAACCAGAAGAAGTGGCTTCAAAAATGGCGCTTATTCGTGAGTACGCAGAGTTCTCAAGAATTTCATGGGAAGTATTAAAAGAATACGGCGAAGTGATTATGCCAGAAGCGGCCCTCGAAACAGGTAAACAATATTTTTAAAATAAGAAAAGAGTTGAAGCTTTCGACTCTTTTTTTGATACAAAGGAGTAATCAAAATGAATGAAACCATCAAAACACAACTAAATCACCGTACAATTCGTGCGTTTGAAGACAAACCTTTAACAAAAGAGGAAGTAGATTTACTTGTTGAAGTGGCACAAAGAACAGCTTCAAGCATGTACTTACAAGCCTATTCAATTATTAGTGTGACGGATCCAGCATTAAAGAAAGAGTTGGCTGCTATCAGTCGTCAATCTTATGTAGAAAATAATGGGCATCTATTTGTATTCGTTGTGGACCAACGTCGTAACACAGGAATTGCAAAAGCCTTAGGACAAGAAGTCGGCGTTCAAGGAAGCGCAGACCGTTTCGTATCTGGATTGACAGATGCAGTGATTGCGGCGCAAAATGTGGTTGTTGCAGCAGAATCTTTAGGGATGGGAACTGTTTATCTTGGAAGTTTATTTAACGATACTGCAAAAGTGGTTGAACTATTAAACTTACCTGAATACACTTATCCAGCAATTGGACTAGCGGTAGGTTGGCCAGCACAAGAGCCACAATTAAAACCACGTCTTCCAAAAGAAGTGATTCATATGGAAAATGGATACCGTGAACTAGAGAATCCATTAGAACAATTGAAAGAGTATGATGCGACAGTGACAGAATATTACGACCTACGTGATGCTAACCGACGTGTAGATGCTTTTACAAAACAAGTATCTACGAAATACCATACGCTTGGGGCTAAACGTGCGGAAATGTTTGATGTACTAAAGGCACAAGGGTTTCTAACAGAAGAATAAAAAAGAAGACAAGAAATCGTCATTTCAACGACTTCTTGTCTTTTTTGCTTTATTGAATGTTTAATGAATCAAGGACGGATTGTTTCATGCCTTCGATTGAAAGAACTTTTGTATGACGGATTGGCGCATCCAATACGCTTGTGACAGCTGTTGGGATTGCAATGCCACTTTCTTGTTGAATCGCGTTCATGAGTGCTGCGTCCGATTGATTCGTATCCACGTCTAGCGCTGAAAGGACGCTTTGTGGGAATTTGTATGGACTGGCAGTTGATACCACCACTGTAGGAGTGGCGTCTCCTGTTTCTTTTTTATATTTCGTATACACAGCATCCGCAACCGCAGTGTGTGGATCTAATAAGTAGTGCTCGATCTTGAATACATCATGAATCGTTTGAGCCGTTTCTTCTTGGTTTGCACGGTTCCCATAAAATTGTTGGAAAAGAGCTGTATCTGTATTCGGAACAGAGTAGCTTCCGTTTTCTTTTAGAGAAGTCATAAGAGCATTTGTTTCCTGAGAGCTGCGTCCTGTTAATTCAAAGACGAAACGCTCAAGGTTACTTGAAACAAGAATATCCATACTTGGAGAACTTGTTAATTTAAATTCACGTAGTCGGTTGTATGTTCCTGTTTGGAAGAAATCTACAAGCACATCGTTTTCGTTTGAAGCGCAGATGAGTTTGTTAATCGGAACACCGATGCCTTTTGCGTAGTAAGCGGCTAGAATGTTACCGAAGTTACCAGTTGGAACCACAACGTTCATTGGAGAACCAATAGCAAGAGTGCCGTCTTTCACTAATTGTGCATACGCAAATACGTAGTACACGATTTGTGGGCAAAGACGTCCGATATTAATCGAGTTTGCAGAAGAAAATTGGAATCCTTTTTCTGCTAGTGTTGCGTTTAGTTCTTTATCCGCAAATAACTCTTTCACTTTTGTTTGCGCGTCATCGAAGTTTCCTTCTACACCATATACAAAAGTGTTGTCGCCTGCTTGTGTCACCATTTGGCGTTCTTGAATCGTACTGACGCCGCCTTTTGGATAAAAGACGATGATGTTTGTATGAGGAACATCCGCAAATCCTGCAAGGGCAGCTTTACCAGTATCTCCTGAAGTCGCTGTTAAAACGACGATTTCTTTATCAGATTTGTTTTTCTTTGCTGCAGTTGTGAGCAGATATGGCAAGATGGAAAGCGCCATGTCTTTGAAGGCGATGGTTCTTCCGTGGAAAAGTTCCATGAAATGACGGTCGCCAACTTTTTTCACAGGTGCGATTGTTTTTGTATCAAATGTTGTGTCGTATGCGGAATGCACGCATTGTGTGATTTCTTCTTTTGTAAAATCTGTTAAAAAGGCAGATAAAATTTCAATAGCTATTTCTTGATAACTTTGAGTTTTCAAAACTTCCCAGTCCAGAGTCACTTCTGGGAGGGCAGTCGGTACATATAAACCACCATCTTCAGCAATTCCTTTTAAAATAGCTTGTGAAGCTGTCACGCGGTTGTTTGTGTCTCGTGTACTAATGTATTCAATTATGGACACTTCAGTCCCTCGCTTTCTAAAATTTCGTTGGGCCCATTGTACCATAAATCGCGCTCTGAACACAAAACACAGGCCTATTTTACGTGAAAAGAAATTTTGGAGGGGGCATTATAAATAGAAAAATTTTCCTTAAAATAAAATGAAAATTCCGTTAAAAAATGAAGGGCAATCTGTTGAAAACAAGGACAAAGCTTGATAAAATTATTGTAGTGATTCGAGCTAATTACGTGTCTTTGGGGGAACTCAGGGACAATTTTTTATTATCAAAATCAATATAAAGGAGTGACAAAATGCTAAAACAGATTATACCGTTTTTTAGTAAGTATAAAAAATATCCTTTCTTAGCGTTTTTTGCCATCTTAATCGAGGTGCTCTGTGAAGTAGCGCAACCGATTATTATGAAGCAAATTATCGACGAAGGGATTCCTAATAAAGACTTAGGATTTATTGTACAACAAGGTTTGATTATGGTTGTTGTTGCAATTATTTCCCTATCTGCCGGAGTACTAGGTTCGAAATTTGCATCGATTGCCGGAACAGGAGTAGCTGCAGAATTACGTTCTGCTGAAATGAAGAAAATTCAAGCCTTCTCATTTAAGAACATCGATCACTTTTCAAATGCATCTTTAATTACGCGTATGACAAGTGACGTGAACAATATTCAAAATACAGCGATTATGACGATGCGTATTTTAGCGCGTGCGCCAATGATGTTTATCTTTGCTATCTTCTTTGCGGTAAGTATCAATGCGCAATTATCTCTTGTTTTCATGGTTGCTGTACCGATCTTAGTCCTTTCATTAGCGTTAATTATTTCTACAGCCTTTCCTCGCTTTAGAAAATTACAACAAGCAACAGACGGTATCAACCGTACATTGCAAGAAAACTTTATCGGCATTCGCATTGTAAAATCATTCGTCCGTGAAACGTTCGAGAAGAAGAAATTCGGTAAAGAAAACTCTACATTTAGAGAACGTGCCCTTCATGCGATGTATGTCGTGATGTGGAATAACCCAATCATGCAATTAACTATTTATGCAGTAACGATTGCAGTCATGTGGTTTGGTGGTAGTCTTGTTATTAGTGGAACGATGACAACCGGGGAACTTATCAGTTTCATTTCTTATATTACACAAATCTTGATGTCCCTCATGATGATTTCATTCGTATTCGTCATGTTAACAATGACAAAAGCTTCTATGGACCGTATCTTCGAAGTGTTAGATACAAATATTGATGTAGAAGAACCAGAATATCCAATTACTGTAGACAAAGTTTATGGTGAAGTAGAATTCGACCACGTTCATTTCTCTTATGGGAAACAACAAGATGAAGAAGTGTTAAGCAATATCAGCTTCAAGATTAAACCAGGTGAAGTGTTCGGGATTATCGGGCCAACAGGTTCAGGAAAATCTTCTCTTGTACAGTTGATTCCTCGACTCTACGACACAACTGCTGGTACGGTTCGTGTTGGTGGACATGATGTTCGCGAGTATCGATTTGCAGATTTACGTCAAAATGTATCGATGGTATTACAAAAGAACACGTTATTCTCTGGAACCATTCGTGAGAACCTCTTATGGGGAAATCAAAATGCGACAGAAGAAGAGATGATACAAGCAGCCAAACACGCTCAAGCGCATGACTTCATTATGGAAATGCCAGATGGATACGACACTCGTGTGGAACAAGGTGGCTCAAACTTCTCCGGTGGACAAAAACAACGTCTTACAATTGCTCGTGCGATGTTACGTAAACCAGCCGTGTTAATTTTAGATGATTCCACTTCAGCAGTGGATACAGCCACTGACTCGAAAATCCGTGAAGCGTTCTTTAACCATTTACCAGATACAACGGTGATTATTATCGCACAACGTATTTCATCCATCCAAGGAGCAGACAATATCCTTGTTTTAGATGATGGTAAAGTAAATGGACTTGGAACACACGAAGAGTTAATGGGAACAAACGACTTGTATCGTGATATTTACGAAACCCAAATGAAAGGAGCCAAAGGAGATGAATAGAAATAAAGGGCCGAAACGTCCAGAAAATATGAAACAAACTTTGGCAGACTTATGGGGATATTTATGGAAGAGTAAATGGACTCTTGCAGTCGTTGTGGTTTGCTTAATCGTTTCAAGTGCATCAGGAATTATCGGGACATATGCGATTCGTCCGTTAATCAATGATTTTATTGAAACAGGAGATTTAGCAGGATTAGCGAAAATGCTTGGATTCATCGCTATTGTCTATGTACTCGGGGCAGCAGCCAGCTACTTCTCAGCACGTTTAATGGTAACTGTTGGACAAAATACCATCGAAACAATGCGTGCTGACTTATTCAACCATATTCAAAGCTTGCCAATTCGTTTCTTTGATACGAATAAACATGGGGACTTAATGTCTCGTTTTACAAACGATTTTGAAAACATTCAAAATGCATTTAACAACAGTATGTTAATGATTATCAGCTCAATTCTTCAATTAGTATTGACCTTTGTGATGATGGTTATTCTATCACCAGTCTTAACGGTACTTTTAATTGCGATGGTCTTCTTGATGTTCCACATCGTGAAGAAACTAGGAGTTAAATCAGGAAAACAATTCGCTGCGCAACAAGCGATTCTTGGACAAGTAAATGGATTCGTGGAAGAGCATATTGAAGGACAAAAAGTTGTTAAAGTGTTTAACCACGAACATAAAGTGCTTGATGAATTCAATAAACTGAACGTTGAACTTCAAGAGGCAGCCAATAACGCACAATTCTATTCAAGTATCATGTTCCCAATCTTAGGAAACATCAGCTACGTGAACTACGCGATTACGGCAGCAGTTGGTGGATACTTGGTGGTTATTAACGCAATGGATATCGGGGGACTTGCTTCCTTCTTACAATTCTCAAGAACATTCGCGCAACCACTTGGTCAAATGTCTCAACAAATGAACGTACTTCTTAGTGCGATGGCCGGGGCTGAACGTATTTTTGCAATTCTTCGTGAAGAACCTGAAGTCGATGAAGGAACGGTTACATTGGACCAACGCGATCCAAAACAATGGTACTGGGTAGATGGTGACAAACGTATTCCAGTTGTTGGAAATATCCAACTACACAATGTTGACTTTGGCTATGTGCCAGGTGTGCGTATTTTAAAAGATATCAATGTATGGGCTGAACCAGGGTTGAAAGTAGCCTTTGTAGGGGCAACTGGTGCTGGTAAAACAACCATTACAAACTTAATTAACCGTTTCTACGAAATTGATTCTGGGGTTATTACTTTCGATGAGATTCCAGTAACGAAGATTAAGAAAGATGACTTACGTAAGACGATTTCTATCGTGTTGCAAGATACGCATTTATTTACTGGAACGATTGCGGATAATATTCGTTATGGGAACTTAGATGCGACGGATGATGAAGTCATTAAAGCGGCGAAACTTGCCAACGCCCATAGCTTTATTAAACGTCTTCCACAAGGGTATCAAACAGAAATTACAGGGGACGGCGAAGGCTTGTCTCAAGGCCAACGTCAATTACTTGCGATTGCGCGTGCTGCTGTTGCGAACCCTAAAGTATTAATTCTAGATGAAGCAACAAGTTCGATTGATAGCCATACAGAAGCGTTGATTTCACGCGGAATGGACCAATTGATGGAAGGTCGTACTTCATTTGTAATTGCCCACCGTTTATCTACGATTCGTAATTCAGATGTAATTATGGTAATGGATCACGGTGAGATTATTGAACGTGGAGACCATGAGAGCCTTATGGAAAAACGTGGAATCTACTACAAACTATACACAGGCCAAATCGAACTCGATTAGTGCATAAATAATAGAAAAGAGACCTTCGGATATTTTTTTAGTAACTACAATAGCTGTACCGAGTGAGCCTTGCGTCTCACTTCCTATCGATTCTCAAACGGACGCTATGGATTAAAATCTTGAGCGTCCGTAATTCGAATCAATTACACTCGCTATTGTTGTTACTATAAAATCCGAAGGTCTCTTTTTTCTTTTGAATAAATGAAATGCGATTTGACATTGTATAGTTGTAGTAAGAGAAAAAACTAGAGCATTTTTCGGACGTTTTTATAATAGCTGTAAGAGGTGTCGGATTGAGCCTAGAGTCTCAATCACTACCGAGCTTCAAAGAGGGAGTAGGGAATAAATTCCTTACTCCCTCTATTTCACATCGGTTGCTACTTCCCATTACTGCTATTATAAAGTCCGAAAGGACGCAGTATTTTTGTTTAGAGAAAGAGTTGAGCTGTATATAGTTGTAGTGCGAATAAAGACACCAGAAAAGAGACAAGATTTGAATGCTATTCAATCCGAAGGTCTCTTTTTTGTATAAATGAAATGCGATTTGACAGTGCATAGTTGTAGCTAAATGAAAGGAAGAGTACAGGGAGGTTGTTTGTGAATTTAGTGAATTAATTTTGAAAAAATAAGTTGAAAGGGCTTTTATATAGATAGTTTCAACGTTTATAAGATTTATCTCACATTGTGAAAATATAAATTAATGCTCGAGAGAGGAAATTATTTGCAATAGATTTTTTGATGTGATACTATGTTCCAGCAGTCAAAAATGAAAGGAAGAGATAGATGAAAAAATTATCTGCAAAATTATTAGTTATTGTAACTTTATTAGGTCTAGTAGGACTATTCTCAAATACAGTTGCTCAAGCAGCGACTCCAGAAGTGGTTACTGTAAATATCGCTGATTTAACAAAAGAACAACGCGAAGCGATTCAACCTGGCGAACCAACTCCAGCTAAAGAAGGCGAACGTACTTTATTAGTATATGCGTACGACAAAAATGCTTGTCAATTAGCACCAGCTCTACCAAATACTGGTACAGGCTCTCAAGCAATGATGATGGTTGCTGGAATCGTAGCTTTAACAGGTGCTGCATACTTCTTAGTATCAAACAAAAATGGTAAGAAGATTGTTTTAATGGCAGGTCTTGTATTATCAGGAGCAGTTGCTGCGACATCAGTTGTATCAGCAAATGAAACACTAGCAGACGATAGCTGTTACAAATATGTAGGATTCCTTCGTGAGTCTGGTGAAACAACAACAGAGTCAACAACTTCAACAGAAGCCACTACAGAAGCTACAACAGCAGAATCTACTGAAGCAACTACAACTACAGAAGCGACTACTGAATCAACAACAGAGTCTACTACAACAACAGAATCAACAACTACTACAGAGTCAACTACGACTACTGAAACAACTACAACAACTACAACAACTTCAAATGGAAGTTTTGTTATAGGGCCGTCTGATCACATATAATCCAATGTTAAATGAGGCTGGCGAAGGCAACTTCGCCAGTTTTTATGTTTCTAAAGACTGTAAAAAGTGATTTCGAAAAGTTTGTGAATTTATACGAGGTTATTTGAGTTTCAAAGATAGTGATGTGGTAACCAAATCAAATAACATAAATGCGAGGAAGGCAAAATTAGCTTTATGACTAGCGATAATTATCATAGTATTGGTATTTTTAAGAGTTGTTAAAGTTAATAATATTTACAGAAATTTCCTCTTAAGTGACGAAAGTTGAGTTAAAATTCAAGCTGTATTTTTGCAATCTTAAAATAGATTTAGTAGAATGATAGGATGTAAAGGATAAGGGAGGAATGCATAGCTTGAAAAAAATTGCAAAATTATTAGTAGCAACTTTAATCATTTTAACGATTGGTGTAACAGTATCTTCAACTGCACAAGCAGCAACAGTGCACTATGTGGATTATGACAAAACAACTGAAAATATAAGAAAAGAAATCAAACAAGGTAAACCAACTGAGGCTGACTTGAAAGATGGCTCGCACGCGGTTTATGTATATAAAAAGAATAATACTTGTGGGGTATCGATTCCAAAGCGAGGTCCAGAATTACCAAATACAGGTACAGTAGCAAACACTGTTTCAGCAGTTTTTGCAGTTGTATTAGTAGCAGGTGGTCTGTACCTAGTGAAGTCAAATAAGATGCGCAATATTGCAAAAACCGTTTTAGTGCTTGGTGGCTTAGGAACTTTCTTTGCTTTCCAAGGAGAAGTTTTAGCAGCAGACAGCTCAATCTTGGGTCAAATCGTTGAGCAAATGAACTTAGATCCTGAGGAAATCGATTGCTATGACTACGTTGGGTTCTATATTTCAGAAGAAACAACGACGGCAGGTCCGACGACAACTGTTGTGACAACAGAATCAACAACAACGACTGAAACAACAACAGAAGAACCAACAACGACGACAGAAGCAACGACAACAACAGAAACTACAACGACAGAAGAGCCGACTACTCAAACAGCAGCGACAACTTGGGTAGAACCACGTACGGTTGCTCCGACCGATCGTTTATAATGAAATAAGAGTCCGGATAAAACCCGGACTTTTTATTTTGCAGAATTTGCAGCAGAAAAACATCGGATGAACAAGATTACATAATGAAATAAATTGCTTTTTAAAAATAGATACAGTACGATAACGTGTAACAGAAAATAGAGGAAGATGAATCGATGAAAAAAATTAGTAAAATGATTTTTGCAACCTTAGCTGTATTAACATTAGGAGTAAGTGTATCATCACCTGCATCGGCCGCAAGTGTGAACTATATTGATTACGATAAAACAACAGAAGCAGTTAGAAAAGATATTATTAAAGGAAAGCCAACAGAAGCTGATGTACAAGCTGGAGTACAAGTGACTTATGTTTATAAGAAAAATGGAACTTGTGGGGTGTCAATGCCAAAACAAGAAAAAGAATTACCAAGTACAGGTACAGTAGCCAACACAATTACATTCGTATTTTCAGTAGTACTAGTAGCAGGGGGCCTTTATTTAGTAAAATCTAATAAAACATCTCGAATTGCTAAAACTGTGTTAGTACTAGGTGGGGCAGG
>CAUTST010000025.1:0-23084 GCA_963540995.1 uncultured Streptococcus sp. | reverse complement strand
TTGCTTAATCCCTTCCTAAATTTCTTCATCAACACTATTTGACAAAGAGCCAATTCATTTCAGTTCGATGCCAACAACACCATATAGTGTTTGGTTTTCTTTTGAATAGTATGTCAACCTGTCGTTAGGATGTGCATTGAGCACGTCTTCTGAAGTGCGACTAGTTCTCCTTATTTAATACGAATTTTTCAACGGCAACGGCAACGCCATCTTCGTCATTAGTAGTTGTAACAAAGTCGGCGATTTCTTTAATGGAATCAATCGCATTGCCCATCGCAACACCAAGGCCAGCGTATTCAATCATGTCACGATCGTTTTCGTGGTCGCCAAGGCACATCACTTCATCGCGTGTAAGGCCTAGTTTATCGGCTAGATGATGCACGGCTTTTCCTTTGCTCGCTTCAGGATGAATGACTTCGAGGTAGAAGCCAGCACTACGGAAAATGTTGTAGCGGCTCTTGAAGTCGTCAGAAAGATTTGGAATTAATTCTTCTAACACTTCAGGCTCATCGACAAACATGATTTTGACGAATTCTTTATCGGTTGGAATGTCCTTGTATAATTGGTGCACGATTGGCATCCCAACAAGCTCACTTTCATGAATAGAGTATTTGCCGATGGTTTCTGTTGGAACGTAAATTGCTTCTTCATCGATGGCGTGGTAATGCACATTGTATTTTGTAGCATAGTCATTCACACGTTCTAGGTCATCATGTGTCATTGAGAAGCGAACGAGTGCTTTCTTCGAACCTGTTTGTTGGACCAGAGTTCCGTTGTAAGTCACGACATAGTCATGGTCGTTAACGAGGTCGAGTTCTTGAAGAAGACCTTCTACACCGGGATATGGTCGTCCTGTACAAAGAACCACATAGACTCCTTGTGCACTTGCAGCATTTAATGCAGCCTTTACGCGTGGTGTGATTTCGCGTTTTGAATTGATAAGTGTGCCGTCGATATCGATGGCGATTAATTTGATAGCCATAGTTCCTCCTTGAAAATTGTTAACTAGCGTTTAGTAGTGTTTTTGAGCTGGATAAGTTGGACGTCTTTAAAATAAGAATCTGAGCAAAAATACAGTAATTCTACATCCTTCCATTACGTAAAACTTTCGGATTCTATAGCAGCAACAATAGCGAAAATAATCGATGCGAAATACTAAAGCTTAGAAATTTATTTCTTAGCTTTAGTTTGAGGCTCGATAGGCAAGGAGACCATGGCTCCTGCCGGTATAGCTATTGTCGCTGCTATGAAGATATCCGAAAGGATTGAAGTGATGGATATTGTAGAAAACATCTTATTTTTGCTCAGTCATAGTTTTAAAAGGATGGTTCGCATTCTGCGAACCGTCGTATCCTGTGTAGTTGAGTTCGCAATCGCAGAAATGGCGTGCGTTTCCCGAAACGTCCGCAGAACGTTTCACGTTCCTTCCGTCGTTCCGGTCCAGTGTTTCAGTCCTGAGCGTTCGCCCTCGTATCCTGTTATTTCATTTGATTCGAGAACACATCCAATTGTGCAGCGATGTCTTGGAATTCTGCATAGTCGTCCATAAAGAGTTCATTTTGCATTTCGCCGCTCACCATTTCGCGTGGGAAGTAGAGGCGTTCATCACCACGTACTTTTCCGGAAATCGCTTCTACAATCGAGCTGACTTGAGAAAGCTCAACCATATTGCCGTTGCGTTCGACAAGCTCGATTTGCGTTCTTGGTTTAATCGAATCTGGACGATAGAAATCGTACGGTAAGTCGAAACTGTTGTTAATAGCAGTGTAGTACTCTGGGTCGAAGCCAACTTCTTCTACGATTTGTTTCATGCGTTCAATTTGAGCACCATCGTTTTTACGGTTAAATGGCACTGATTTGAACGGACGACGATTAATGAAACGATCCGACAAGTCGCTCAAGATGGGATCCTCTTCTAGTAACCAGTGAGAGAAGTATGTGTTCAATACGCCGTCATCGAGACGTAAGTAGTCTTCCAATGTCCATGTTCCCTCGAAGAAAGGCTTCAAGAACGTTGCAGAGTGTCTTAATGGATTCAATTCTGAGTGGTAGCAAGCAGAAGCGCGTTTTAATAAATGATTTAACACGACTTCCATCCCACGAGAAACTGGGTGGAAGTACACTTGCATATACATTTGATAACGACTTACGATGTAGTCTTCTACCGCGTGCATTCCTGAATACGTAAATGCAATGCCGCCTTTATACGGACGAATCACACGGAGAATACGCGTAAGGTCGAAAGTTCCGTAATTTACTCCTGTGAAATAAGCGTCACGAAGCAAGTAGTCCATACGGTCCGCATCGATTTGACTCGAAATCAATTGCACCACTTGAGGGTTTGGATGTGTTTTTTGAATCACGCTAGCCACTTCTTGCGGGAAAGTAGAAGAGACTCTACGTAAAATCTGATTGACTTCCGTTTCCTCAGACAAGATGATGTCGATTGTGATTTGTTCATGGTTTGTATCAAAGATTTTCTCGAAAGTATGTGAGTATGGTCCGTGCCCAATGTCATGTAAGAGGGCAGCGCAGAGCACAACCAGACGATTGCTGTCGTCCCAAAGTCCATCTCCTTCTTCCTTGGTCGCATAGTTACGAGCAAAGTTGTCGCAAATACGACGGGCGATTTCATATACCCCTAAAGAGTGAGAGAATCGGGAGTGTTCCGCTGTATGGAAAGTATACATGGAAGCTCCGGTTTGTTTAATTCTGCGGAGTCGTTGTAATTCACGACTATTAATCAAATCGAGAATAATTGGATGTTGCACGTGGATATAATCGTGTACTGGGTCACGAAATACTTTTTCACGTTTAAATGCTTCAGTCATGCGATTAACGCCTTCTTTCGGTTAGATTGTGAATAATACTCATAAGCACCTTCAGTTTATGCTATTTTTGGTAGAAAAGCAAGAAGGTGACCCTTTTAAAAAGCTTTTATACCGCGTTTTATACCCTGTTATTGTCGTTTCACAAAACGCTCGAGTGCTTTTTGGAATTCTGGAGTATGAATAAAGTCTGTTTCGTTTTCTTCCAGCGTGCATCCAAGTTTCGTTAAGGCTTGTAGAATGCGAACTTGAACGTCTTCAATCGTAAGGTCGCGTTCCAACGCGTCACTAATATTCCACATACTGTCGGCGTTGACTTGCGGGAAATGCCATTTCGTCTCTTCCCCTTGAAGCCCATGATCATAGAAATCACGAACAACAAGCCCCCGACGGTTTTGGTCTCCATAGACGCTTAAGTAAATCGAAACGCACACCACATCCTTTAAGCGGCGCTGCGCAATCCCAGCGATTTTACGATTTTGAATGCTAAGGTCATAGTCTCCTGGACAGTATGAGTCTGCCACCTCAAACGCTTGAATCCCACCAAGAGCCTCCGCTTCTGGGAAAGCGGCTTGAATGAGTTGTTGCATCCATTCATAGGCTTCGTTAATCGTCGGCATTTGTTTGTTTTTAAAGAGAAGGCTGATGTTTAAGATGCCTTCGTTACTCACAACGGCCAGCCCACCTGCTTGGCGCACAATCGGTGTAAATCCGTTGGCACGCAGTCTGTCTAGTCCTTGCTCCAAATAAGGCACCTTTGTATCGGTCATTCCAAGAATCACGATATCTTCGAGCGTCCAGAAGTGAACGAATGGCCCATCTTCTTCTTTTGTGAGATGACGAATCAGCGTCTCATCGAGCGCAAATGGCGTCAGCATTTCTTCAAGTTTTTCAGTTTTTGGAATTTGAGTCGCAACCAATTGAATGGTTTGCTGTTGGATAGGTGATTGAGTCATACGATTCTCCTTTAGAGTTCTTCGTGTTTTATTATAACAAAACTTCGCGTGATGGTCGTGTTGGAGCCGTTTTTAAGCTATTTCTTAGGAATTTATTAAGTAAAAGTCAAGAATCGTAAAAATTACTAGCAAAAATGATTTATTTTTAATAGGATAAAGTAGAGAAAGAATGAAAAGAGGGAATGCTCATGAAAATTTTAGTAGTAGATGATGATCGCGAAATCGTTGAGTTATTGACGATTTACTTAAAGAACGAAAATTATGAAATTGTAAAAGCCTATGACGGGAAACAAGCCCTTGAAAAAATAAAAATGTATCCAGATATCGATATGATTATCTTGGACATTATGATGCCACGCTTAGACGGAATCTCAGTGGTACATGAAGTGCGTAAAGATAATGCACAATTGCCAATTCTATTATTAAGTGCGAAATCAACAGATATCGATAAAATCCAAGGGTTAACAAATGGTGCCGACGACTACGTTACAAAACCATTCAACCCACTTGAAGTCATCGCGCGTGTGAAATCATTATTACGCCGCTCAACGATTACTCAAGAAGGTCCAGCCAACGAAGAAATTAAGATTGGACCTTTAACGATTAAGAAAGAATCTCACCAAGTGACAACAACAGATGGCACTGAAATCCAATTAACAGTATTAGAATTCGGAATTCTATACTTACTTGCGAGCCATCCAAACCGCGTCTTTAGTGCAGATGAAATCTTCGAAACGGTATGGCAACAAGAAAGTATCGTTTCAACGAAAACAGTTATGGTACACGTAAGCCACCTTCGCGACAAGATTGCCGAAGCGACTGGCGGCGAAAAAGTCATTGAAACAGTATGGGGAGTAGGCTACAAGATTGAAGACAAATAATAAAAAAGTTCTTCCATTTCGAAAAGTCAACAACGAACCAACACTCTTAACGCTCACGCCAAAGGAAATCAGCGAACTCGTGTTAGAAGGAATCGTGACACTGTGTATCGTGTTTCTCTTGTACTTAGGCATTCTTGTGATGGTCAGCCAACTCATTAATGAGCCAGGCGTCATCTCTGTGGAGTTCGCTGCGCGTGAGGTGTTCCACATTGAAAGCGAACAAGTGCTTTTCTATAAGAATATCTTCACGATTACCTCAGTCATTTTTGCAGTGGCATTTACTTATTGGCGCTTGATGCGAAGATACCAACAAATGCAGTTAAACCATATTTTGGATGAATTGCATTTAATTGCAGAAGGACAGTATGACCGACGGATTCCGTTCCGTTTATCAGGAGATATGGGGCAAGTCGTAAACTCGATTAACCGCTTGGTCGATTCGACCGTGAATGCGTTAGAGGATGAACGTGCGATTGAGAAATCGAAGGATGAATTGATTACAAATGTATCGCATGATATTCGTACACCGTTAACATCGATTCTTGGCTATCTTGGACTGATTGTCAATCAACCAAATGTCGAGAGTGCCGATGCGAAGCGTTATGCGGAGATCGCATATTCGAAGGCGGAACAAATGAAATTACTCGTAGACGACTTATTCGAATATACGACAACTCGTCCAAATGGAGCACCGCTTAGACTCAGTGATATTCCAATCGTGAATTTCTTAGATCAAGTAGCAGCGGACTTCGAGCTCGAGGCACAAAAACGAAAAATGGTGATTGAAGTCTTGCCAAATAACCGTGATGTAGTGCTGGAACTCGATGCCGAGAAAATGGTGCGTGTGATTAATAATCTTTTATCGAATGCGATTAAATACGGACACGAAGATTCTGTCATCACGATGGAAGTCTTAAAAAACGATGGCGTTATTACGATTGCTGTTCGAAATGCCGGAGATCCCATCTCGAAAGAAGTATTGGAACAACTCTTTGCACGTTTCTATCGCGCAGAAGCATCCCGTTCCAAAGAAACAGGCGGAACAGGACTGGGTCTTGCGATTGCCGAAAACATTGTACAGTCGCATGGTGGGATGATGTATGCCGAATCTGAAAACGGACAAACAAGCTTCTATGTATGTTTGCCGGAAGAAAATCAAGGTTCACTCAAACAATTTAAAGAAAAACTCAAATAACCAGAAGGAGGCAGAAATGCTTTCCTCTGGTTATTTTTATTCGCAAAAAGGCCCTAGAGTTGATACTATGAAAGAGATGTAATGGAGGGGAAAAGATGAAATTAGCAACGTGGAACGTGAACGGAATTCGTTCGGTATTAAATAAAGGTGCTCTACAAGAGTATGTATTAGAAAGTAATCCAGATATTTTATGCCTACAAGAAACAAAGGCGCAAAAAGAACAAGTGGAACTCGGAATGGAGTTTAGCGAGTATGACGTGTATTTCAACTCGGCTGTGAAAAAAGGCTATTCTGGAACGGCCATCTTCACCAAAGTAAAACCATTATCGGTAACTTATGGCATTGGTATCGAAGAACATGACCAAGAGGGGCGTGTGATTACAGCCGAATTCGAGAAATTCTACTTAGTTACCGTCTATACGCCAAATGCGAAGCGCGACTTATCCCGTCTAGCCTACCGCCAAGGTTGGGAAGATGATTTCCTTGCATATATCAAGAAGCTAGAAGAGACAAAACCTGTTATTTTCTGTGGTGACTTGAATGTGGCCCATAAGGAAATCGACTTAGCCAATCCAAAAACGAATATGATGAACGCTGGATTCACCAAAGAAGAACGCGCGAAGTTCGACCAAGTTGTCGCAAGTGGCTTAGTGGATGCGTTCCGTTACTTACATCCTGACACAGTGGGGGCGTATAGCTGGTGGAGCTACATGGGTGGCGCTCGTGCACGAAATATCGGATGGAGAATTGACTATTTTGTCGTATCCGCATCTCTCGCGCCGCTTCTAAAAGAGGCCGAAATTCGTAGCGATGTCACAGGTAGCGACCATTGTCCGGTAGAAATCGAAGTAAAACTATAAGAACATTTGTTCGTGTGTAGAAAGTTTGATACAATAGAGGTATCGATTAAAAAAGAGGTATAGAAATGGCAAAAGACCATATTTTCGTGCATGGGGCACGATCTCATAATTTAAAAAATATTGATGTGAGCATTCCGCGTGACAAGTTTGTCGTAATTACAGGCCTATCCGGGTCAGGGAAGAGCTCGTTGGCGTTTGATACGTTATATGCAGAAGGACAACGTCGTTATGTAGAGAGTCTATCTGCATACGCACGTCAATTTTTAGGGCAAATGGACAAACCAGACGTGGATAGTATCGACGGGTTGAGTCCAGCGATTGCCATTGACCAAAAAACAACGTCCCGTAATCCGCGTTCAACGGTTGGAACGGTGACGGAGATTAATGACTATTTACGGTTATTATATGCGCGTGTGGGGAAACCCATCTGTCCAAATGACGGAACACCGATTGAAAGCCAGTCCTTGGAACAAATGGTAAATCGCGTCATGGCGATGCCAGAGAAAACTAAGATTCAAGTGTTGGCGCCGGTTGTCGTTCAGAAGAAAGGCGAGCATAAGAAAGTCTTCGAGAAGATTCAAAAAGACGGCTATGTGCGTGTACGCGTGGATGGCGAGATGCATGAAGTCACTGAAGAATTAACTCTTGAGAAAAACAAAAAGCATAATATTGAAATCGTCGTGGACCGTATCGTGGTGAGCGATAAGAGTCGTTCACGTCTATTCGATTCGATTGAAGCAGCCCTTCGTTTAGCGGAAGGCTATGCGATTGTCGATGTGATTGGTGGGGAAGAACATCTCTTCAGTGAACACCATTCCTGCCCGATTTGTGGATTTACGGTGGGCGAATTAGAGCCACGTCTCTTCTCGTTCAATGCGCCGTTTGGAGCGTGTCCTGAGTGTGACGGTTTAGGGTCAAAACTCGAAGTCGACTTAGATTTAATCGTTCCAGATAAGAACTTAACGCTGGAAGAAGGAGCGCTTGTTCCTTGGAATCCGATTAGTTCGAACTACTATCCAACGATGCTGGAACAATTTTGTAAACAGTTCAAGATACCGATGAATATCCCATTCGAAAAATTGACGCAGTCGCAAAAGAATATGGTCCTTTACGGGTCAGGAGATGCGACCTTCAAGTTCCATTATGAAAATGAATTTGGTGGTGTGCGTGATGTGGAAATTCCTTTTGAAGGAGTTGCCGTGAATGTGGAGCGCCGATATCGCGAAACGAATAGTGATTTTACGCGTGATCAAATGCGCCAATATATGACCGAATCTGAGTGTAAGAGATGTCACGGTTTCCGTTTAAATGAACAGGCGTTGTCTGTCAAAGTCGGAGGCAAAAACATTAGTGAAGTGTTGGCACTCTCTGTAGATGATGAGATTGATTTCTTCAAGGACTTAAACTTATCCGAGACAGATGAGCAAATTGCAGCGCCAATCTTAAAAGAAGTAAGCTCTCGTTTGAAATTCTTACGCAATGTTGGGTTGCAATACTTAACATTGAGCCGTGCTGCTGGAACCTTATCAGGGGGAGAAGCGCAACGAATTCGTTTAGCAACGCAAATCGGGTCGAACTTATCTGGAGTGCTTTATATTTTAGATGAACCTTCGATTGGACTTCACCAACGCGACAATGACCGCCTAATCGAGTCATTGAAGAGCATGCGTGACCTTGGAAATACCTTAATTGTTGTCGAACATGATGAAGATACGATGCGGGAAGCGGACTACTTGATTGATATCGGTCCAGGTGCGGGTGAATTTGGTGGTGAGATTATCGCTGCAGGCACTCCAAAAGAAGTGGAGAAGAATCCTAAATCGCTAACAGGTCAGTATTTAGCTGGAAAGAAATACATTCCAGTCCCAAGCGAACGCCGTACAGAAGATAAGGGATGGATCCATTTAGAAGGTGCAGCGGAAAATAACTTACGCGATATCGATGTGGATGTGCCGCTTGGACGTTTTGTGGCCGTGACAGGGGTATCGGGTTCAGGGAAGAGCTCGCTTGTCAACAGCGTATTGAAGAAAGCTCTAGCGCGTGAGATTACACGTACGAAGGAAAAACCAGGAAAGTTCAAGAGCATTTCTGGATTTGAGAGCCTCGATAAGATAATCGATATCGACCAAAGCCCAATCGGAAGAACCCCACGAAGCAACCCAGCGACGTATACGGGTGTATTTGACGATATTCGTGATTTATTTGCGACAACAAACGAAGCAAAAATCCGTGGATACAAGAAAGGCCGCTTCAGTTTCAACGTGAAGGGTGGACGATGCGAGTCTTGTAAAGGGGACGGCATTCTGAAAATCGAGATGCACTTCCTGCCAGACGTATACGTGCCGTGCGAAGTGTGTCATGGGACGCGTTATAACTCTGAAACGCTTGAAGTGAAATACAAAGGAAAGAGCATCGCCGATATTCTAGAATTAACGGTCGAAGAAGCGGTGGAATTTTTCCAAGCTGTACCAAAAATCAAACGTAAATTACAAACGATTAAAGACGTAGGACTTGGATACGTAACTCTTGGCCAATCTGCCACAACACTCTCTGGAGGAGAAGCGCAACGGATGAAGTTAGCGAGCGAACTCCAACGGGTTTCAACCGGCAATACCTTCTACGTACTCGATGAACCAACAACGGGGCTGCATACAGACGATATCGCACGCCTACTGGAAGTGTTGAATCGTTTAGTCGAAGCGGGGAATACCGTACTTGTCATCGAACATAACTTAGATGTGATTAAGACCGCTGACTACATCATTGATATGGGGCCAGAAGGTGGTAGCGGGGGTGGACTTGTGATTGCGACAGGGACGCCAGAAGAAGTGGCGAAGGATAAAAATAGCCATACGGGTCGTTATTTAAAACGCGCCTTAGAAGCAGCCGCATCGCATAAAAAGAAGTAGAAATTTGCGAGAAGAGATAGTTTGAAGAAGGTAGTTATGCTATACTCAACATAGATCATTTCTCAGGGGGAAACTTGAATGAACATGAAAGAATTAGTCGGCAAGAAAGCCGCAGAATATGTAGAAAGTGGAATGACGGTTGGTTTAGGAACTGGTTCGACAGCCTACTATTTTGTAGAAGAAATCGGTCGCCGCGTGAAAGAAGAAGGTCTTGAAATCGTGGGAGTAACGACTTCTTTAGCAACGAAGAAACAAGCAGAAGCGCTTGGAATTCCGTTGAAGAGCGTGGATGAAGTGGACTATATCGACGTAACGATTGACGGCGCAGACGAAATCGCTCCAGATTTTTCAGGAATCAAAGGTGGCGGCGGTGCGTTATTATTCGAAAAAATCGTTGCCGAACAATCAAAGAGTGTTATCTGGATTGTAGACGAATCAAAAATGGTCGACTACTTAGGTCGTTTCCCATTACCAGTGGAAGTGGTACCTTACGGGTCAGAACAATTATTCAAACGTTTTGAAGCGCTAGGATACAAACCAACATTCCGCGAACGTGACGGAGAACGTTACTTAACCGATAGTAAAAACTACATTATCGACTTAGATGTGTATCCAATTAAAGACCCAATCGCATTTGGAGAAAAAATCAAAGGCATGACAGGCGTGGTAGAGCAAGGTCTCTTCACAAACATGACAGATATCGTGCTTGTAGGAACTCCTGATGGGGTTGTCGTAAAACAATTCTAAAAAATAAAGCCGCTTAGAGTCAGCACGTGTGCGTGATTCTAAGCGGTTTTTGTTATAGTGTATTTTTAATTTTTTGAATCTCTTCTACAGATAATCCAGTGTGTTTCATGATTTCTGTGATAGGAAGATTCATTTTAAGAAATGCCAAAACTTGACCTTCTTTAATTCCAGCTTCTCTAGCGGTCTCTTTGGCATATTCGATTGTTTTCCAATAGACTTCTTCGTATTTTTCCATTTGTTCCGCCATCTTCATTTCCTCCGAATCTAAATTATAGAAATCAACAACAGCATAAGCGTCTTGAATTTCTTTGGATGCTTTTGTCGTGATTGTACCATTTTTAAGGAAATTTCTCCACTCATTGAAGGCTTCGTCCTGGTTGGATAATGTGGTTGCTAAATTGACAAGATAAACACGCTCGAAAGGCTGACCTTTCTCATTTAAAACTTCTCGATTTTTCTCTAAATTTACAAGACCGATTTCTACTCTTGGTTCAGGATCTTCTTTAAAAACAGAAAAATCAGTTACGACAATCGAAACGACAGGTTTATAGGTTTGGTGACCTGCAGAATAACTATCCATATAAGTTGATGCCATATAATAGCGAATGCGTGCAAAGAAGCCTCGATGTTTATATAGTTGCATTTCGATGATAATATCTACACCTTCTTCAGTTGTTGCGGCAATATCCACGATGGTTTGGTACATTTCTAAATTTACTCCAGCGAGATTCTCACGATATTTTTGAATTTGGTATGGATTGGTTGGCTTTACGTTAGATAATTTCATCCCAGTAACAACTTGAATAAAATTTTGTAAGATATATTCTTTGCCTTCGCTTGTCATCATTTTTTTAAACATTAAATCATTTGTTGGTAAAATCTTTCTCATTTTTCATCCCTCCTATTCTGAGATACGACAAAAAAGGAGGAGGGTATTCCAATTTGTATACGAAAATCATGGCGGAGTGTGCTATACTAGTAAAGATTTAGTATTGAAAGGATTTGATGAAATGTCATCATTCATGGAAAGAAGAAAAGGATTGCTGTGCACATTTGCGATAGCGGTTGTTGCAGTCATGCTCGATAAGCTATTCCCAGTCATTGGGAGTGCGGTGTTTGCCATTATTTTAGGGATGGCCTTAAACCAATTTTGGAAAATCCCAAGCGATTTTAGACCGGGGATTAATTATTCAGCGAAAAAATTATTACATTACTCCATTATCGCACTAGGATTTACAATGTCGTTTGCGCAAGTGAGTCAAACAGGAGCGTCATCATTCCCGGTGACGATTGTGACCATCTCGGTTGCGTTTCTAACTGCGTTATTTGTAGGGAATTTCTTTAAATTATCTCGTCCGTTGAAGATTCTTGTTGGATTCGGGACTGCAATTTGTGGGGGCTCTGCAATTGCGGCAGCTTCACCGATTATTAAAGCAGAAGACGATGAAGTAGCACTGTCGATTTCAACCATTTTCCTATTCAACGTCATCGCGGTATTCCTTTTCCCATTTTTAGGACATGTGATGGGGATGGACGCGTCGCAATTTGGACTCTGGGCAGGGACAGCGATTAACGATACATCAAGCGTGGTCGCAGCCGGCGCCAGCTACAGTGCGGAAGCCTTAGAAATTGCGACAATTGTAAAACTTACTCGTGCATTGATGATTGTTCCAGCGTGTCTCGTGTTATCTCTAGTCGAAGCACGTCGCATGAAACAAGAAGGACAAAGCGTTCAATGGAAGAAAATCGTGCCAATGTTTATCATCTGGTTCATGGTCGCTTCTATCATTACAAGCGTGGGCTTATTCCCAAGCTTCCTTGTACCGTATGCCAAATTAGCCTCAAAATGGTTGATGGCGATGGCTTTAGCAGGGATTGGAATGCAAGTATCTTTCCAACAATTCAAAGAAGCAGGGGCAAAACCAATCTTAACAGGGCTTGCAACTTGGTTTATGGTAGCTGTCTCTAGCTTAATCATGCAGTACTTTGTGTTATAGAAAGGACGCCGTATGAAAAGATTATTAGGACTCGGATTTTGGGTGAGCGTATTGTACTTTGTGCTGTACACAAAAGTGGCCGCACTACAAGCTTTTGTGAATACACCAGCAGGGCCGTATGTGCATGTCGCGATGGTGCTTTTACTCGTCGTGGGGATTTTCTTCTACGTACTGCGCATTATCCATTACTTATTTTTCCCATAGAAAACGAAACAGCTTAGGCAATGCCTAAGCTGTTTTTGTTTTAACGTTGTGCAAGATGTTTCCAATCAATTCCGCGGGCATCACACCAGTTTTGGATACTTGGTGCAACTACAATTGGGGCTTGTTGGAGACTAGCAATACTATTACTACCGACAAGCGTTAAGATCGTTGTCAGTTGCTCTTTCCATGTTTGAACCGTAGTAATGGCGTCTGGAAGGGAGTCGTCTTTACGTACGAGATGCAACATTTCACCAGATAATCCGACAAGAGTTGCTCCAAGAGCGAAGCATTTGGCCATATCTAGTGGCGTCTTCACACCGCCGGAAGCGATGATTGGGGTGCGGCTTCCTTGGGCTTCCATGAGCGACGTCAAGGTCGTTTGCCCCCAGTCTTCTAGGAAATCGAGTTTATCTTCCTTGCGACGGCCGTTTTCGATTTTGGCAAAATTCGTGCCCCCAGTACCGCTAATGTCGATGGCACTAACGCCTATACTTTCAAGGAGCGCGATGGCTTCACGGCTAAATCCGAATCCAACCTCTTTTACGATAACGGGAACGGTACTCGCTTTGACGATTTCTTCGATGTTTTTCAGCCAATTGCTAAAGACGCGGTCTCCTTCTGGCATTACTAGTTCTTGTGCACGATTGACGTGGATTTGAAGGGCGTTCGCTTCTATAAGATCGACAGCGCGTTTAGCGGCTTCGGCATCGTAATGCGCACCAAGGTTCGCAAAGAGGATTCCATTTGGATTTTCCTGGCGAATCACCTTGAAGCTTTCCGCACTTTCAGGAAATTTCATCGCGATACTCATCGAACCTGTCGCCATTGCCATGCCTGTTTCACGTGCCAAGATGGCTAAACGCTGGTTTAACGCAGTCGTGAGTGGACTTCCACCCGTGATGGCATTGATGAAAAATGGAACATCGAAGGTAAGGCCACTAAGCTTTGTCTGTAGCGACACATCAGCCACATCAACGGTCGTGAAGGGATGATGCACGAAGCGCGTTTCCGCGAATTCGGGAGCGCTCGTTGCACGGTATTGCTGGTTCGCGTGACCGACATGCTCGTCCTTTCGATTCATTTGTTGTTGAAATAAATCCATCATTAATCTCCTTTACCAAGCTTCTGCGATAGAAAGCGGAAGCCCTTGAATTTGAGCCTTGGCCCATTGGGTTTCAATTTGTTGTCGTTGAGTTTCGTTTTGTGTAAAGCAAATCCCGCAGTCTCCGCCACCAGCGCCAGATGTTTTCGCGCAGGCACCAATTTGTTCTGCAAGGTCGCAGAGGGTTTGTAGTGCTGGCGTTTCAATCTCAAGCTGCATCTCTTGTGCGAATTCATTTAAGAGTGCACGATTTGCACGGATTCCTTCTTGTAAGGCTGGGATGTCTTGTTGGTTCCAAGCGCTTTGTAGGCCTTGAACGATAGCGTGACTCTTTGCAAGAAATTCCTTGTAAAAGGCACTATCGGTTTCGACTTTACGTTTCTTCTCAGTAGCTTGAATGAGTGAATCCGTGATAGCGACTTGTCCCGTCCATCCTACTAAGAGGGTGAAGTGTGGGAGTTCTGGAAGGCGTTCAATCGTGAGGTCCCTCCAGTTAGTGTCACAAATGGCTTTTATCGATTCGCTTTGTAATTGCTTGAGTAACTCGCTTCTCTCTGGGCTTGTGTAATACACCATTCCTCCAAAAGAAGAGGCGGCGATATCTCCAAAAGATCCACGTTGGGATAAGCGAAGATTCGTTAACACACTTAGCTTATAGACGAGTAGAGGCGTGCGTGGAGTCTCGTAGAAATCAAGAATGGCTTGAATCGTTGCGACTACAACGGCACCACTGGAACCAAGGCCGTATTTAATGCCACGTTTAGCGTCATCGAGTTCACTTGTAATCGAAAGTGAGTAGAGGGCACTTGTCGCCTTGCCACTTTCTCGAACATACTGTTCAGCCACCAGAATCGCTTCTTCGACCAATTTGTAAGGATGGTCTCCTTTTGCATGGAACAGCTCATTTTCGCGAGTCCATTCCACAATAACGTCTGGATTTTGCGTAGAGGTTAAGGTTCCTACACTAGTAGCGTTGTCGATGGTAACAGTTAAGTAGCGCGACACTGCTGCAACAATGGCACCGTGGCCAGGTTCGACAACCGCATATTCTCCAGCGATAAAGAGTTTACCAGGAGCTTTAGAAGTAATCGTCACGCGCTCACTTCCCTTCGAAAGCATCCCGAGAAGCGTTCCATTCGTCTTCTGTCAATGGTCGAATGCCTTCTCCTGGAAGCGTAGGAATCAGTTTTTCACTCGGGAATACTTTGCCAAGCTCTGCCATAATCGTAGGAATATCACTCGCCTTGCAGATCACTTTGACGTTTGGCCCAGCATCCATCGTGAAGTAGGCTGGAATGCCTCGTTCTTCTCGAATCGTGCGAATCGTTTGTTGGGCGATAATACTCTCTGGTTCGAAATAACAGAATGGAGGGTTACTTGCCAGCATCGTCGCGTGCATTTTCATGCCGTTAAATTCCGCGATAGAGCCGATACGATGAATGTCGCGGTCCTTGATGGCTTGTTTGATGTCGGCTAAATCGGTCGCCGCTGAAGTGACCCACCCTTCGTAAAACGGAGAAGTAGAAACGGTCAATTCCATACCAGCACGACTCGAAATTTTCTTTGCGGCCGCGCTCACGACGATAATAATCATCCCGATGTCAAAGTTTGCCTCGTCGACAGGGATGGCCATGCTGTTTTCGTTGGAGTCTCCTTTATTCCATTCGACAAATCCGCCAAATAAACTACGAGTAGCACTGCCACTGCCACGACGAGCGTAAGTCGATAGTTTTTGGGCAGGCATGTTAAGGCCAGCCGCCTCGTTCATCGCACCTGCTAGTGCCGCAAAAGCGGAAGCAGAGCTCGCAAGGCCTGCTGCTGTTGGGACGAAGTTTAAGCTCTCGACACGAGCACGACGCGAATCTCCTGTTTCAGCGCGGAATAAGTCTAAGAAGCGTGTAATTTTAGCGGTCGCTGCTTCGTCTTGTTTAACACCGTTAAGATAAAATTCATCTTGTGTGAAGCTGTCAGAGAGTTCGACTCTAGTATCTGTATAAAAAGCTTCGAGGGTTAAAGACAGACTGCTATTCATCGGAATGAAAAGCTCTTTATTTTCTTTTCCCCAATATTTAATCAGTGCGATATTCGTATGCGCACGCGTGATTCCAATCGATGTGGTCATTAGCTCTTCTCCTTTTTGGCGAGCGACTGAATCCAGACCGCTTGCGCTCCTTTTTTCATGAATTGTTCTTGCAAATGAAGGGCGTCTTTCTCGGTTTCAACCAGGGCAATCATACAACCACCTAAGCCGCCACCTGTGACTTTTGCCCCGAGTGCATGGTTTTCGTGGGCCGTACTGACAAGTGCTTCAATAATATCATGCGACACTCCTAGTTTTTTAAGACGATCGTGATTAGAATTCATCAATTGACCGAGCTTTAGAGAATCTTTGGTTTCGATAGCGGTCTTTGTATCTTGCACGATGGCGCCAATCGATTGTACCGCGTCTGAACCAGTTTCGTTAGTAGTAGGGTCGATGATGCGTTGTTGCAAAGTACTTACATGATGAACTGCTTGTTTCGTATTCCCGGTCACGCCTGAATCCGCAATGACGAGATACGCTGGCATATCCAGATCAAGCGTCTGAAGTTCTTGCTCTTTTTGAAAAAAGACCGGATGAGTGCCACTCGTTGTCGCGGTATCGACGCCGCTCGGATTGCCATGCGAAATGGTTTCAGCTCCTTGAACGATGTCCCATAAAGTGGCATCGGATAAAGGCGTTTTGAAAAAGTCAAAAACGGCGCGCACGACCGCAACGCTCACTGCTGCACTGGATCCCATGCCTCTTTCAGCTGGAATTGTAGACTCGATGGAGAGGACAAAAGCATGATGCGTTACTTCTTTTGAAGAGGCAAGTAAAAATGCTTTTTGAATCGCAAACTGCAATCCTGCCATTGAAGCAGGCATGGATTGAAGGTCTCCTGAGTATAATGCACATTCAATTGTTTGGCCTTTGGTTGCATTGATGATATCGGCTTTCACAAACACAGCATCAATGGGTAGAGCAATGGCTGGTTTATGATAGACGACAGCATGTTCACCAGCTAAAATGATTTTCCCATTGGCAAGGCCTGTTCCCTTTTGTAGTTTCATACGACAAATCCTTTCCTTAGTTTCACTTTTCATTCTACTAAATCCACGCCCTTACGTAAACAAACACGGCGATTTCATGGGAAAAACTTAAGATAATGCAGAATAGAAACCGCGTTCAACATGTGGTACAATTCAAGAATAGGACTCAGTAACTGAAGGAGACGAATCCGTTGAAAGAAAACGAGACGTATTACAAAATTCAAAGAAGTGAGTGGAGCCAGTATGAAGGCGTTCATCCATTCAACATGACGAGCGACGAACTAGAGCACTTAACGTCTTTAAACGACCGCATTTCCCTACAGGACGTGCAAGAAGTGTATGTGCCAATGCTCGATTATTTCGATTTATACTTTAAAAAACATATTGAACTACGCAACGAGGAGCAGCAATTCCTTCATCAAGTGAAGAAGACGGTGCCGTTTATTATCGGGGTTTCGGGGAGTGTGGCTGTTGGGAAGAGTACGACTGCCCGCTTGATGCAAACGATGCTGCAACAACGCTACCCGGATAAGCGCGTGTTCCTAATGACTACAGATGGATTCTTATTACCGACTCAGGAGCTGATTAATCGTGGAATCTTAGATCGCAAAGGGTTCCCGGAAAGTTACGACATGGAAGCTCTCGTTCATTTTTTACTGGAAGTGAAGACGGGAAATCCAAGCGTGGATGCGCCAGTTTACTCGCATGAGATTTACGATATTGTGCCAGGGGAAGTGCAGACGATTGAGTCGCCCGACATCTTGATTGTTGAGGGGATTAATGTGTTGCAACTGCCACCAAATCGTGAAATTTACGTGAGTGATTTCTTCGACTGGTCGATTTTCGTAGATGCCGATGCAACGCTGATTGAGCAATGGTACTTGGAGCGGTTTGAATTGTTAATGGACCGTGCGAAATCACAGCCGGATAATTATTACTATCAATATGCGATTGGGAATCGTGCGGACGCGATTGCGATGGCGAAAGATGTGTGGCAGAAGACTAACCTGAAGAACCTTAAGGAATACATCTTACCAACGAAAACCCGCGCCGACTTCATCCTACATAAAACAGTGGGACATCACATTGATTACGTCCAAATTAAAAAGTATTAGGTACATCGATTACTCAAAATCCTTGCGGATTTTTTTATAATCACTGTAATGGGGCACCGGATTGAGCCTACGTCTCAATCTCTACCAAGCTTCAAACTGACTCTACGGGTTTCACCCTAGAGTCAGTAATTCACATTGGTTGCTATCCCCCATTACTGCGATTATAAAATCCGCTCGATTTTTCGTAATCGATTTATTTTTTTATGCAAAATTATGTGTGCACTGTTTTTGTAGGTGAAGCGGTACGGGATTCTTAGTAAGAGTACGGGGAATCGTAAGAAGGAATACATCTGTAATGGGTGCTGAAAATTTAATTTCTAATTCTTAAATATACTGTTTAAAACGAGAAATAGTAGTGGTAAAATGTAGGTGAAAAATGTAGCTTGTAGTATGGTTTCTTTAACAATGAGGTGAGAACATGTACTTAAAAAGTGATCAAGATAAACATCAAAAAATGCCGACTTATGGAGCAGCACCTTACCTATACATAAGTATGCTTATGCTGAATTTAACGGGGTTGCTGCTGAGCCAGTCAGTACTCCAGAATGGACTATTAAAGGGTGGATTCAGAGATTTATTTTATCTAGTTGGATTCCTCTTAATGATTATTGCAGCGAGAATTCAGTGGCTCTGCGGAGTGAAGTCGTTTATTAGCATAAGTATCCAAACTATGGAATTCAAGACAACAGGAATTTATGCGCGCACACGCAATCCAATTTACTTTTCGTGGTGGATTTGCGGAATTGGAAGTACCCTATTACTGCATAATGTGTGGCTACTTCTTCTGATACCGATCCAGTGGGTAATAATAACCGTCGTGATTCGTAATACCGAGGAAAAATGGCTTTACGAACTACACGGTGAGGCTTATAAGGAATACTGCGCGAGAGTGAATCGATGGTTTCCGCTGAAGAAAATTAAATAATCCAACTAAATAAATTTGTAGAAACTAGCCAGTAGCATGTCTATTGGCTAGTTTTTTTGTAAAAAACAAAAAGTAGCATATTTGCTACTGTAGCATATATGCTACATTTCAAAAAATTAAAACACAATTTTTGAGTGTGATGTCAATAGTTAAAAACGTTGGTTTGGCAATGTTTGTGGAGATTTTTCCGAGAGAGTGTACACTCTATATACTAATTTATATATCCGAATGAAAGCTTGGTATGATGCGGAAAACAGGCCTAAAAAATCCGAACAAAAAATTCAGTTTTTTTAAGTAATTTTCGTGCTTTTCTGTTACAATGAAAAAGGACTAAAACTAAGGAGGCCTCTTATGACAGCTCAAACCACTTCGTTAGAAAAGATTATCGTGCTCGACTTCGGTAGTCAGTACAACCAGCTGATTACGCGCCGTATTCGTGAATTCGGTGTATTCAGCGAGTTGCTACACAACGATATTACAGCCGAAGAAATTACGGCACATGGCAACGTAAAAGGGATTATTTTCTCAGGGGGACCACATAGTGTGTATGCAGAGGATGCTTTTACCGTGGATCCTGCGATTTTTGAATTGGGAATTCCAGTGCTTGGGATTTGCTACGGGATGCAACTGACAACGCATCTGTTCGGTGGGAAGGTAGAATCGTCTACAACACGTGAATATGGTTCTGCAAAAGTCGATGTCTTTAATACGGCTTCTGGCATTTTCAAAGGGTTAGCCAAAGAGGAAGAGGTACTCATGAGCCACGGCGACCGTATTACTGCGATTCCTGAAGGCTTCAGCGTGACGGCTTCGAATGCGCACACGCCATTTGCGGCTTTTGAAAACCAAGAACGTCGCATTTACGGTGTGCAATTCCACCCAGAAGTGCGCCACAGTATTCACGGGAACGACATGCTTCGTAACTTCGTGTTCGATATTTGTGGGGCAACAGGCGACTGGTCGATGGACAGCTTTATTGAAATGGAAATTGCGAAAATTCGCGAAAAAGTGGGCGATAAGAAAGTGTTACTTGGGCTATCTGGTGGGGTAGACTCTAGTGTCGTTGGAGTTCTCTTACAAAAAGCAATCGGAGACCAACTCATCTGTATTTTCGTAGACCACGGCTTGCTTCGTAAAGGGGAAGGCGACCAAGTAATGGAGAGTCTTTCTGGTAAATTTGGCCTCAATATTATCCGCGTGAACGCTCAGGAACGTTTCCTATCGAAACTAAAAGGCGTGAGCGACCCTGAACAAAAACGGAAAATCATCGGAAATGAGTTCGTGTACGTATTCGACGACGAAGCGGCAAAACTCACAGACGTGGATTTCCTTGCACAAGGAACGCTCTACACAGACATCATCGAATCTGGAACGAAAACGGCGCAAACCATCAAGTCTCACCATAACGTAGGGGGACTTCCAGAGGACATGCAATTCGAACTCATCGAACCTTTGAACACGCTCTTCAAAGACGAAGTGCGCGCGCTTGGAACGGCGCTTGGCATGCCAGACTCAATCGTATGGCGCCAACCATTCCCAGGACCAGGACTTGGAATCCGTGTGCTTGGGGAAGTGACGGAAGAAAAACTTGAAATCGTCCGCGAATCTGACGCCATCTTACGCGAAGAAATCGCCAAAAACGGCCTAGAACGCGACGTATGGCAATACTTCACGGTTCTTCCAGGAATCCGCAGCGTTGGGGTAATGGGTGACGGCAGAACGTACGACTACACGATTGGAATCCGTGCCGTAACGAGTATCGACGGCATGACGAGTGACTTCGCTCGCCTTCCATGGGAAGTGCTGCAAACCATCAGCGCCCGCATCGTGAACGAAGTAGCCCACGTCAACCGCGTCGTCTACGACATCACGAGCAAACCGCCGGCAACAATAGAATGGGAGTAGAGACGAAAATTAAATAGTATTATTTGGAAGTTCTATAAGTGAAAAAGTTATTGTATGGAAGATATAATATGTTTGGAGGATATATGAAAGTAGAATTTTTTGTAAACGAAGAAATCAATGATGGGCGTCAGATATTTATTCAAGAATCAGAATTTAGAAAAGCTAAGGCTAATGATGAAGAATTTAATAGTTTTGCATTTGCAACACATTGTTTATTTTCTTTTTATGGATATCTTGATGATTATATTTCAAGATATGAATATGAAACAATATTGAGCAACTTAGAAAAGGGTGGAGCGGTTATTATTTCACTTGCCCACGATCAATATTCAAGGGAATTGTATAGAGATATTTATGTTTCAAATAATAATAAACTTAAGCGGATTAATTTGTAATCAAAAAACATATCTGCACTTAAAGTCAAATTGTATAGTTTAGAAAATATTATAACTTTCCAAGAAAAATTATAGAATGATAATCAAATTAAGCGTTATCTATTATTCTAAAATATAGTTCTAAGATTATATAAAAATTAGCTAAAGATTCTATTTAAATTGAGCACTAAGAGTGACGGTTAGAGTAGTATTAATTATTTTATTTTTAATTAATTATAAAGTTTTATTTAGACAATAACTGGCCAGCAATAGTTGTTTTATGAATAAATGTATAGAGTAGGAGAAATCTGATATGAAGAGTTACTTTGAACCTACCGGTAGACTTATAATGTCTATTGGTAAAGATTTAATTAAAGATCTTCCGGCTGCACTAGTGGAACTTGTGAAAAATTCATATGATGCAGATGCAAGTTATGTAGAAATCACATATATAAAAAATGAAGATGGATTAAATATTATTGTTGAAGATGATGGACATGGAATGAGTCAAGAGACAGTTTTGAATGCTTGGATGGTTCCATCAACAGACTATAAATTGAAAAAGAAAAATAGTCCAAAAGGAAGAGTTTATCAAGGAAGAAAAGGTATTGGTAGGTATGCAGTTTCTTTGCTTGGTAATAAACTAAAGCTAATTACAACAAGAGATGGAATGGAAACCACGGCTTGTTTTGATTGGGATGAGTTTAATTCTGAAAAAAAGTTGAGTGATATTCCAATTTTTATTACAACATCAGAAACTACAAACAATAGCGGCACTAAACTTATTATTACAAATGAATTTGGAAATAACTTGGCAGATGAAATAAATGAAATTGATGCACAAAAGGTTGAAAAAGAATTATCTAAATTATTATCCAATATAAAAGATTTTAAGATAATAGTTAGTTATAAAAAATTTTATAGTGATGATAAAAAGAATATTTGTAATAAGGAAATCTCGCAATTAGAATTTAATGAAGCTTGGCACTATAAATTATCAGGTGAGATACATGCTGATTTTAATTATGAACTAAAATATTCGAACTTTTATACCAAGGAAGAAAAAGAATTCAAGGGTAGTTTTATAAAGGAGTTACCTAAAAATTCTGTCCCATGTGGTGGAATTAGCATTGACTATAGAGTTTATGATAAAGATCCATCGGGAATAGAAGTAATAATGAATTTTATAAATGGAAATCAAAATACGAATCTTTCTAAGACAGAAATAAGAAATATGTTAATTGATAAATCTGGAATTAGTATTTTTAGAAATGATTTTAGAATAAGACCGTATGGAGATAAGGGGTTTGATTGGCTAAATTTGGATTCTAAACGTGTACAAAACCCTAGTATGGCAATAGGGTCGGAACAGATAAACGGTAAAATAAGTATAGAGTCCGAAGAGATATCTGGACTAAAAGAAAAAAGTGCTAGAGATGGATTGTACGAAAATTCTAATTTTTATACCTTGCAGAGAATTGCTGATTTGAGTCTTAGCTTATTAGAAAAAGAAAGATTTAAGTATAGACAAAAAGCAACAAAAAAGAAGCCGGAGGCAATAGATAAACTTTTTGATTTTAGCCATATTAATCAAAAAATGGAAAAAGCGGTTGAAAAAGCTTATAAAAATTTAATGAAATCGCCTGAGAAGACTGATGAACACATTACGATATTAAATCAAGAGTTAACTAAAGAAATAAAGAATTTAGAGAAAGAAAAGGAAACAGAATTTTTAGAAGTTAAAGAGACTATTGCAATTTATCAGAAGCATACAACTCTTGGGAATATGATAAGTGTTGTGTTACATGAAGGGAGAAAACCTCTATCTTGGTATACTAACAGAATTCCTACAATTAAAGAATATTTAGATAATTTATATAGGTGTGAAGAACTTGGAACATCTAGTTACAATAATTTGTCAAATCAAATGAAAAAACTGAGTGATGAAGCTATGAGAATGAGTAATTTTTTTAAACGCTTAGATCCATTATCCTCTAATAAAAGGGGTAAGTGC
>CAUTST010000024.1:0-23135 GCA_963540995.1 uncultured Streptococcus sp. | reverse complement strand
GAACTCGTCATACACTTTAATTATTTTCCTGTCTACTTGACAGGGTGCACTTCATACGGTATAACGATATTTTTTTAATCTAATGTTGCTCGACGAAACAGGTCTGTCATTTCACTTTCATCGTCACATAAGGCTTTAAATCCAATAGCAAACTTCTTCACTGCTTCCACATCTTCTGATCCGATTGAGAACAGTCCAGCTTCCGAGTCAAAGGACAGAACTTCCATTAATTCTGGCATTTTCACTTCTAGAAAGACATTTGCTAGAGAATTCCAATCATACCCATTCCCAACAAATCCCTCTTCTTGTCTCGTATCAAACACATTTTGTTTATAATCTTCATTTAACCAGAGCACAAGCGTTGCCCATACATCTTCAGTCCCCTCATCGAATACCATGAGTTTAAAGGGTTCTAATTGTTTATTTAATTCTTCGTACGACATCCCTTATCGACTCCTCCATTCATTTTCCTCTATTCTACCTGTCACTATCCCATTTGTCGAGCCTCCCCCATGAGGCGCACACACTCCATCCCCTCACCGGTCCATTGATGAGGGCGTTGAAACAATGGATGTGAGTACACCAACAGACTTATTTCACCAAACAGATTCCTAAAGCACTTTGTTCTTTAACGTAAAACACAAAGAGCCTCGGATACCAATAATCATAAGAATAACGTGCGTAACCAATGTGAATTACACTCTCTTGAAAATTTATTTTCTAGAGAGTGTTTGAAGCTTGGTAGCCTCAAGACCTAGACTTGAGGCGGTACAGTTATTCTTATAATTATTGAATGCAGCCGAGAGCTCAATGTGTTTTACCAACACTATGAGGAGCAGATATTTTATCCCTGCACTTCTCCATTTACAAGGGTGTTGAAGTTTGGATATGACCACACCAATAGACTTATTTCACCAAATAGATTCCAAAATTACCATATTTGGTAATCAAAAACACGAAGAGATTTCGGAGTCTATAGTGGTAACAATAGCGACTACAACTGATGTGAATTAGGGACTCTCGAAATTCATTTCGTAGAGTCCCTTTGAAGCTCAGTAGGATTGAGACCTTAGAACCTTTCTATAGTTAGGGGCACTCTCTCTGTCATAGCTCCATCCCATTGATGAGGTTGTTGAAGTTTGGATATGAAGACACCAAGGAACTTACTTCACCAAATAGATTCCAAAAGCACCCTGCTTTTTAAGATAAAACACAAAGAGCCTCGGATACCAATAATCATAAGAATAACGTGCGTAACCAATGTGAATTACACTCTCTTGAAAATTTATTTTCTAGAGAGTGTTTGAAGCTTGGTAGCCTCAAGTCCTGGGCTTGAGGCGGTACAGTTATTCTTATAATTATTGAATGTAGCCGAAGGCTCAATGTGTTTTACCTTTGCACCAACAAAAAAACAGGCTCCTTTTTAGGAGCCTGTTTGAGTTGAAATTACAACCATTTTGTATAGTCATCATCATCCATCGCTTCAACACTACCGAGTAGGTACCCATTACCAACCTGCGAGAAGAAGTCATGGTTACTTGTACCAGTTGAAATCCCGTTCATTACAATCGGATCCACATCCTCAGCAGTATCCGGGAACAATGGATCGAACCCTAAGTTTTGAAGCGCCTTATTCGCGTTATAACGAATAAACACTTTCACTTTTTCAGTCCAACCAACTTGGTCATAGATAGATTGTGTATACTTCACTTCATTTTGGTAAAGTTCCAAGCATAAGTTGTATACCCACATCTTCATTTCTTCTTGTTCTTGTTCTGACAATTCGTTGTAGCCTTGTTGGAACTTGTAACCTGTATAAGTTCCGTGAACTGACTCGTCACGAATGATTAACTTGATGATTTCAGCTACGTTGGCAAGCTTGTTATTTCCTAAGTAGTACAATGGTGTAAAGAATCCACTGTAGAATAGGAATGTTTCAAGCATTGTAGAAGCCACTTTCATCTTCAAAGCATCTTTACTTTGATAAATTTCGTTAATCTTTTTCGCTTTGAATTGTAGGAATTCATTATTGTTTGTCCATTCGAAAATATCTTCGATTTCTGCTTTAGTATGCAAAGTACTGAAGATTGTTGAATAACTTTTCGCGTGAACAGATTCCATGAATTGAATATTGTTCCAAACTGCTTCTTCGTGTTGAGTGCGCACGTAATCTTTCATTAAGCTTGCACCTTCTTCTGATTGAAGCGTATCTAATAATGTTAATCCACCAAACACTTTACCCACAACATCTTTTTCTGCAGGTGATAAAGTTCTCCAGTCGTCTAAGTCGTTTGAAACTGGGATACGTGTATCTAACCAGAATTGCTCCGTTAGTTTTTCCCAAGTTAATTTATCAATCATGTCTTCAACTTGGTTCCAGTCAATCGCTTTATAGTACTCTACTGGTTGTGTAGATTTTTGAGAAAGAATCTCATTGAAATATCGTTTTGTACTCACGAGCTTATGTCCTTTCTTTCAAATTCCCATTAAATGCTGCAGCTTTCGCAAGCATTACTTCCGATTTCATCGTTGTTTTCTGTAAATGTACGTACATAGTAGATTGACTTGATGCCTTTATTCCACGCATAGTTACGTAAAATATTTAAGTCACGTGTTGTCATCTTGTTTGTACGTCCTTCTTTCCATTCATATAATCCTTCAGGAAGTTCTGAACGCATGAAGAGTGTCAAGCTCATCCCTTGGTCGATATGTTTTTGAGCCGCCGCGTATACGTCGATGACTTTACGCATATCGATATCGTACGCTGATTTGTAGAATGGTAACGTATCATTTGATAAGAATGGAGCTGGGTAATAAGTCTTACCAGTCTTCTTCTCTTGACGTTCTTCAATTAAACGAGTGATTGGGTGTAATGAAGCACTTGTTTCGTTTACGTAGCTGATTGAACCAGTTGGCGCAATTGCTAAACGGTTTTGGTGATATAATCCACCGTTCATCACATCTTCTTTTAATTGTTTCCAATCTTCTACAGTTGGAATTGGAAGGTTCTCAAAGATTTTCTTCACTTTGTCAGATTGAATTTGTACCTCTTCAGCGATGTAGCTGTCGAAGTATTCACCTGTTGCATATTTAGAACGTTCGAAGCCAACGAATGATTGACCGCGTTCTTTAGCAATCTTGTTACTTGCTTTCAATGTGTAGAAGTTCAACATTCTGAAGTATAAATCAGTCGCTTCGATAGACTCAGGTGAGCCGTATTCCATTTGATTTAACGCAAAGAATGTATGTAACCCCATCGCTCCAAGACCGATAGTATGTGCTTTGCTGTTTCCGTTTTTAACAGTTGGAACGGCATCAATACTTGAGTGGTCTGTTACGAATGTTAACGCACGTACAGCAACTTCAATAGAGCGTTCGAAGTCAGGAGATTGCATTAAGTTCACGATGTTTGTTGAACCTAAGTTACAGCTAATGTCTGTTCCTAAGTGTTCATACTCTTGAGCATTGTTAATCACTGAAGGTTCTTGAACTTGTAGGATTTCAGAACATAAATTACTCATGATAATCTTTCCATCGATTGGGTTTACACGGTTTGCTGTATCGATGTTCACCACATATGGATATCCAGATTCTTGTTGTAATTTACTAATTTCATTTTCTAAATCACGCGCACGTAATTTAGATTTGCGGATTTCAGGGTTGTTCACCATGTTGTCATATTCTTTAGTGATGTCCACATATGAGAATGGTACGCCGTAAATACGTTCCACATCGTATGGACTGAATAAGTACATAATATCGTCGTTCTTAATTAATTCATAGAATTTATCTGGAACAACAAGACCTAGTGACAATGTCTTCACACGAACTTTTTCGTCCGCGTTTTCTTTTTTCGTAGATAAGAACGATACGATATCTGGGTGGAATACGTTTAAGTAAACCGCACCGGCACCGTTACGTTGACCTAATTGGTTTGAGTAGCTGAAACTATCTTCTAATAATTTCATAATTGGAACAACACCGCTTGATGCATTCTCAATTTTCTTGATTGGGTCACCTGCTGCACGAACGTTAGACAAGCTTACCCCTACTCCTCCCCCAATTCTTGATAATTGAAGAGCTGAGTTGATTGTACGACCGATACTGTTCATGTCGTCTGTTGTTTGAATTAAGAAGCAAGAAACGAGTTCTCCACGACGTTTTCTTCCGGCATTCAAGAATGTTGGTGTTGCTGGTTGATAACGTTGTGTAATCATTTCCTCCGCTAAATCATGTGCTAATTGCTCATCCCCATCTGCTAAGAAAAGAGCGTTAAATACAATACGATCTTCAAAACGTTCTAAGTAACGTTGACCGTCATTTGTCTTCATTGCATATTGTTTGTAGAACTTAAATGCAGACATGAATGAACGGAAACGGAATTTTTTCTTGTACGTTTCTTTCATTAATTTCTTAACGAATTTACGATTATATTTTCCTAAGAATTCTGCTTCTAAATAATCGTGTTCGATTAAGTAATCTAGTTTTTCGTCTAATGTATAGAAGAAAACTGTATTTGGGTTTACGTGTTCTAAGAAGAAGGCACGAACCGCTTCACGATCTTTATGCAATGGAATCTTCCCATCAACTGGACGGTTTAACTCATTGTTTAATGCGAAGTATGTCACTTCTTGAGTCTTGTTCATTAATTTTGGACTATCCAATCTCTCTCACCTTTTCTATTAGTATTTGTACATCTTTATCTGTACCTTGATTTTCAAAGCAATGCAGTAGCGGGATACCATATTTAGCCGCTAACTCTCTGGAATTTGAGCAAAAACTCGTATTGAAATTGCGATTCCCTGAACCAGCAACCCCCTTTAATAGTGCTCGATTCTCTCCAAATTCAATAAATTCATAAAAAAAATTCGCCACTTGCTCTCCATAGGTGGGTGTAATGACGATATAAGGTTCTTCCATTTGACATACGGGATTTTTCTTAGAAATTTCGACAAAATCCCAGCCTAATTTTTTTACGAATTGTCTTGTCTTTCCAGTTAGTGATAAATAAACAACTTTCACAGGTACTCCATTTCTGAATTCGAAATACAAGTAAATGCATTCCATTCTCACTTGAAACTCACGAAACTAATTATAGCTAGCTTGGAAGTTTTTTGCAACATTTTAACAACATTTTGTATTGTTTTTTTTGCAAAACACAAAATATAGTGACTATAGCTAATCGCCACCGACATTTAGTGTACGCAAAAAATCAAGTAAAACGATTGACAGAAACTGTCGACGACTGTAGACTAAACCTGTAGAAAGGAGTTCTATTTATGACAGAATTTCAACCAATGAGCCCTTCTGAACGCCAAATTATGCGCGTCTTATGGGCAAATCCAAACAGCACAAGCGGATATATTATTGAGCAATTGCAACGCTCATTTTCGTGGAGCGACTCCACCATTAAAACATTAATTATTCGTTTATCCAAAAAAGGATATATTCAAATTGATAATCGTAAGAAACCATTCCACTACTCTGCTACCATCTCTGAAAAAGAGCAGCTGGATAAAGAAACGGATATCCTATTAGAGCAAGTATGCCAAAAGCAAAACGGAAGCCTCTTGCATACTCTTATCGACAAAGCAACCTTAAGTCAGGAAGATATTGAGGAATTATTAACGACCTTAAAGGATAAATCCAAAAACGCCCCTACTTCCGTTGCGTGTAACTGCTTACCAGGCCAATGCAATTGTCATCACCATCATCACTAATACAAAAACCTATTGCTTAAAGTCCTAATGACTTTAAACAATAGGTTATTTTTTCAGGCATTCCGTTTGCTCTCCATTGAAATTTCCCTTAAAGACTATGAATGATACGGATTTAATAGTCCTACCCTATTAAGAGTTCAAATAGTCCTTTGCATCTTTAAAGAAGCTAGCAATAATCATGACGATAATAATCCCAATTGGAAGAGGCGAGATAATCGCAACAGATTGTAAGTGATACATTGAATTCTCTGAGAAAATCATTGCAATTGGGAATAAGATAAATACTAGTGACCAGAACATGCGGACACGTTTATCACTGCCATGAGTGTGCTCTAATTCTTTGTATGAATACGCAGATACCACTAGCGTTAAGGCATCGAATGTGGTCGCATAAAACACAATCATCGTCACAGCTAGTAATAACAATCCGATGTTAGTTAATGGCATTGTATCAAAAATCTTCAAAATCGTCCCTGAGTAATCCGCGTTATTACTTAGAATACCCGTAATATCCACTCCATGTTTTAACTGTTGCGTTAAGCCGTAATTCCCAAGAATGATAAACGCCGTAAATGTTCCTGCAATCCCCCATGCGTATCCACCTAGAACAGTATTTTTAACCGTACGTCTTTTTGAAATACTACCGATGAAGAACGGTGTCGCTACAGACCAAACCATCCAATAAGACCAATAGTAAATCGTCCATTTTTGTGGGAAAATTGTTTCACGAAGCGGATTAATCTAAAAAAGACTAGAGAAGCACCTCTCTTCCCTAGCCAACGAAATCAATATTCAGTTGCATCGATAAAATTCCAGCTTCACTCTTTAAGTAAAATCCGTATTTATCCACGCTATAATCAATGACATTATGTTGATCAAACATCATCGCATAGTGACTTGCAAAAAACATTTCCCCAATCGTTGTCTCAAACACTTGATCGTACTTTGGAGGAAGCTTTTCGTTCTGCTCTTTCTTTAATATGACTAAATGATATTTATCGTACACTTGGCAATGGCATCCGACCATCCCCTCATAAAAAGGACTATCGCCATCGACATAATCCATGACATAGAACACATCCGTTAAACCTCGCTCTTGTAACAGGGCGTCCAATTTTGTTTTTGCTGCTTCACTCACTGTAAAGTCCATCATCATTCCTCTTTCTATCAAAAAAGGAGACAATTGTCCCCTTCCTCAATTATTGCTCTTTTGATTCTTCGTTTTCAGATTTTTTAACACGTTCTTTAAGAATTGAATCAAGTGATGGTGGTGTTACTTCAATGTGAGTTGGTGTATTTAATACAAGATCCCACTCTTCATTCTTAATCATATCTAATTGTGTTTGCGTTAAGATTTGAAGACGTTGACGGAAAACACGTGTTTCTTTCTTAATTAAATCTGTTTCACGGTTCATTTCAGTTGCTTTTTCAGCTGCTTCTCTCAACATTGCTTGTGCCGCTTTTTCTGCTTCAAACACAATGATTTCCGCATCTTTACGTGCATTTTCGCGTAGACGATCTGCTGCTTCTTGTGCAACAAGGATTGATTTATTCAATGTTTCTTGAATTGAATTAAAGTATTCAACTTTTTCTTCGTTGAATTTTACGCGTTTTTCTAAATCTTTATTATCGCGAATTAATTGCTCTAATTCTTTTTTTACTTCATCCAAAAAGTCATTTACTTCTTCTGGGTCAAATCCTTTAAATTTAGTTGAAAAATCTTTGTTATGAATATCGTTTGGTGTAATAGCCATCGAAAAAATCCCCTTTATTTTTTATTTTTCTCTAGTAATCCTAGTTCTATTTTAATCTTATCTTTCTTTGTACGACCTTCAATCTTTTGAATTTGAAGGCGACCATATCCACGAATGGATACAATATCTAAAATTTCCAGCATAAAGTCAGGTCTATTCTCTTCAGTCCAATTGACCTTTACTTTACCACTCTCAATCATTTCTTTTGAACGCTGTCTTGAGACATTAAATACGGAAGCAATCACCGTATCGAGTCGAAGTGAACTAACCACTGTTTGTACGGCAGTCCAATGGTCCACCGGCACAATTAATTTCGTATAGTCTACTTCCTCTAATCTTACAGCAACTTTCCCAATTTTTTCTAGTTGTTGTTTGATATACTCCTTCATAGTTTGAGCACAGAATAATTGCCAGTCTTCTCCATTTGAAATAATATCGCCAATCAGGCTACGGTCAAACCCTAAACTCATCAAGGAGCCTAGAATCTTCCCATGACCAAGTGTTGCGAATTTCTTTGGATATTGAATATGAAATAGAGCATTTTCGAAATCCTCTGAAGTTGGCTCATAATATTCCGGACAAATCATACAACGTTTTCGTTCAGCATCAATATAGCCACCATCAAAGTAATAACGAACATCATCAAACTGACCCACAATTGCTTCTACAATGAATTGCTGGCGCGGATCAAGATAGTTCGTTAATACTGGTGCATATTGCATACGTACTTCTTCTACCCATTCTTCCACTTGTTTTAGAAAAGAGAGTTCTTCTTTTCTAAAATGTTGTTCAACACCATTTCCCATTTTTTATACTCCAAAAATTTGTGCGACAATAAACGTTAATACTCCTACAGCAACGTAAATCGTTAAAATTGAAGTTAGTAATGCTAAACTATATTTTCCAACACGTACATCTTTGAATAACGATACATACGGACGGCAACAAGCATCTAATAAGTCCGCAATGAACATTGGAAGATATAATCTCCAATAAATATTTAATCCGTACAGTACTAACATAAATTGATAAATCCCTGCTACAGTTACTAAAAGTCTAATAATTTCTAAACCCACTAAACTAACACTCCTCTAAAATTCGCTATGACGGAATGTTTCAACCATCTCGTCATCAAAATTCCCTTGTACTTGGAAATTCGCAGGAGAACAGATAAAGATTTCATCTCTCACCTTTTGTACGTCTCCATTAATAGCATACGCCACACCGACTACAAAATCAATGACACGTTTTGCATCTTTTGGTTCCATACGTTTAAAGTTAATTAGCACTGCTTCTCCCTTTAAAAGAGCATCAGCAATGCGTTCTGATTCAGAATACACACTTGGTTCCATCACGTAAATCTTAGCAGTTTTCTTTGCTCCAGGACTTTGAAATGGAACAACATTTGACGTATTTCTTGACCGAGTTTCTGGAGCTGTCTGTGCAGCAGGCTCTTCATAGTAATCCATTTGTTCTTCCTCTTCATAGTAGTGATCTTCTGGACTTAAGAAGTTTTTTAAACTATTCATGAATCCCATTAGTCTTCCTCCCTTTCAAACCAGCTTGTACCAATTCGAATATGCGTTGCACCACATTCAATCGCCACTTCAAAGTCCCCACTCATCCCCATGCTGAGGAATAACGGAGCTTCTAATCCTTCTTCCTTTTCGATTTCTTTAGCAATTTGTGCTAAGCGCGAAAAAAAGAAGCGAATTTCTTCATCGCTTGCGTCAAATGGTGCCATCGTCATCAAACCAACAATACGAATCTTTTCATATTGCTTGCTTGCTCTATAAGCATCCCTTGCTTCTTCGGGTGTGAATCCATGCTTAGACTCTTCCCCGGAAACATTAATTTCTAGCATACAATCTAACGGGTGCTCAAGACGTTTTTCAATCTCATCCATAATCGAAAGTCGGTCAATTGCATGAAATAAATCGATTCGATTGATAACTTGCTTCACTTTTCGCTTTTGGAGTGGCCCGATTAAATGCCAGATGATGTCTTCTTCGGGAAATTGTTCTTGTCGTTCTAATAGCTTTTCGACACGATTCTCCGCAAAATGTCGAAATCCTAAATCGTACATTTCTTGAACCTCGCGATCCGTACGATTTTTCGTGACAACAATTGGACAAACTTCCGTAGATAGTCTATGAACTTGGTTACAAGAAGATGCAACCAAGTTCATAATACGACTTACATTCTGTTTAATGATACTCATTAATTTCTGTTTCTTTTTCTGAAGAATGGCGGAGTATCTAATCCATCATTTTCAGCTTGTTTTGGCTCTGCTGGAGCTTCCACAAAATTACTTTGCGCGAATGGTGAATCTGCTTCTGTTGAAGAAGTAGTATCACGTACAGTTGTTTCGCGACGGATATCCCAATCTCCAAACAAGTCTTTTTCAACTTTCTTTTCTTCCACTGGTTGTGGTTTTGAAGGTACTTGTTTTTCTTGGAAAGTTTGAGGGTTATTTCCTAAATCTTTGCGAGAAGATGTGCTACTTGCAAATGGTGAACGACTAGCGCGTGTTACTGACTTTTTTTCGTGCTTACGCTCCTCGTCAATTCCTGTTGCAATAACTGTAACGATTACTTCGTCACCTAAGTTTTCATTGATTGAAGTACCGAAGATAATGTTTACTTCACTTGTTGAAGCTGCTGCAACGATATCAGAAGCGTCTTGTGCTTCGAATAATGTTAAGTCAGCACCACCAGTGATGTTTAATAAGATTTGTTCTGCGCCATCGATAGATACTTCTAATAATGGTGAAGAGATAGCTTTCTTCGTTGCTTCTGCAGTACGATTTTCACCACTTGCAACACCAATACCCATTAATGCTGAACCTTGATCTTTCATCACAGTCTTCACGTCAGCAAAGTCCAAGTTAACGTAACCTGGTGAAGTGATTAAGTCAGAGATTCCTTGTACCCCTTGACGTAATACGTTATCTGCTTCGCGGAAAGCTTCTAACATAGGAGTCTTTTTATCAACGATTTCTAATAAACGGTTATTTGAAATCGTTACTAATGTATCTACGTTTGCTTTTAATTGTGCAACACCTTCTGCAGCAAAGCGACCACGTTTTGGCCCTTCGAAGCTAAATGGACGTGTAACAACACCCACTGTTAATGCACCTAATTCTTTTGCAATACGAGCAACAACTGGTGCAGCACCTGTACCAGTACCGCCACCCATACCAGCAGTAACGAAGATTAAATCTGCCCCCACTAAAGCTTCGCGAATTTGTTCTTCACTTTCTTCAGCAGCTTTAAGACCGATTTCAGGTAATGAACCTGCACCTAAACCTTTAGTAAGTTTTGGCCCTAATTGAATTTTAGTTTCTGCTTCTGAGTTTCTTAATGCTTGAGTATCTGTGTTCGCTACGATGAACTCTACACCTTGTACTCCTTCTGAAATCATACGGTTAACAGCGTTGTTACCAGCACCACCAACACCAATGACTTTAATGACTGCGCCATCTAAATTTGTATCGAATTCGAAATCCATTATATTTCCTCCTTGGTTCTCATCTTAATTTTCGTCAATAAACATTTTAAAGAAGTTCTTCACTTTCGCTCCAAACCCTTCTTCTTCACCAGTTGGTTCTTGTTCATATTCTTGTGGTTGTTGAACAGGAGCCGTTGGTTGCACTTGTACAGGAGCACTTTGTGGTGTGCTTTGTACTGGGCGTGGTTCCGTTACCGGTTTACCCTTTTGAGCAATACGGTGAACATCATCTAAGCTTGCAGCATATTTGATTAACCCCATACTTGTTGCGTAAATAGGATTTCTCATTCCCATTTGCTCTGGAATATAAGTTTTCACTTGTACTCCGAAAATTTCTTGTGCTAACTCTTGAACTCCTGCAAGTGAAGAAGCTCCACCTGTTAACACAATTCCTCCTGGAAGTTTTAAAGCTTCCACTTGGTCTAGTGCACGTTTGACAGTTTCAAATGTTTGAACCACACGTGCTTCGATGATTTCTGATAAGTAATGTTCATCTACTTTGACTGGATCCTTCTTACCAATTGTTTCTACTGGGAAGAATTCATCCGCACTTGTTTCTGATGAAATTGCATATCCGTATTCACGTTTAATGCGTTCTGCATTTTCAAAGCTTGCATTCAAGATGATTGAGATATCTTTAGATACGAAATCTCCACCTTCTTGGTCCACGAATGAGAATTTCAATTGGTTATCGTGCATTACTGAAGCACTTGTTTGTCCACCACCCATATCGATAAGGACTGTCCCAAATTCTCTTTCTCCTGGTGTTAATGCTACTTGGCTAATCGCTAATGGTTGGATAACCATTTCTTCGATGTTTAAGCCAGCTTTGTCAATACAACGTTTAATATTATGTACGATCGTCTTAGGACCGGTAATCATGCTCGCAAACAATTCAAGACGAACACCTATCATCCCGCGTGGATCTTTAATACCATCAAATCCATCCACGATGAATTCTTCTGGAATTACAGAAATGATTTCACGCTCAGGTGCTACTGAACGAACTTTTGCTGCTGAAATCACATTGTAAACATCCACATCTGTAATTTCTCTATTTTCACTTGATACGGCAATCATACCGTGACAAGGTTCAATAGAGATTTGATTACTTGGAATTCCCACAATCACATCTTTAATTTGGATGTTTGATTTTTGTTCTGCTTGACGAACTGCTTTGCGAATAGATTCAACTGTTTCATCAATATCAACGATGACTCCACGGCTTAATCCTTCTGATTTTTCATTGCCGACTCCAATAATATTTAATTGCCCTCTGACATACTCAGCTACTACAACCTTTATTGAAGTGGTTCCAATATCTAAACTCACATAAATTCCCTGATTCTTCACGTTTATTGAAACCTCCTATACGATTCATTCCTATTTCATTTTTTAAAGTTAATTTATAAGTGATACTCCCTATATTTTAACATAATTTTCTTCACTTAAAAAAACATATGAGCGAGTTTTAAGACTTTTTTATTGAACTGTCGTATCTGGGGTGAAATAGATTCCCACTTCCATGTCTACAGTTCCTTTTTTCCCATTCAATTGTTTCGCAATTGAAGGATAATACCCTAATTTATCTCCAATATCTTTCAGATTTCCGATGACACGATTTCCATCTTTCATCTTCAAATAAATTTTTTGATGATTTTTATTATCATTTGCATATTGAATTTCTACGATTTCACGAATGACACTCGCAGGAACTTTCTCCAATTGCTTGGCAAGTACCTTATATTGTGTCTCATCTGTAAACATAGATAATAGAGGATAATCTTTTGCCTCTGAATTATTTTCCACTTCGATGATTTGACCATCTGCTAAGAGCTCAAATGTCTTATCATCACTTTGGAAATATCCAACCGCTGGATTCTCTTCAATATTCAAACGCATTTTATTCCATGCCACTAATTGAACGGAAGCATCTTTAATTTTTGGACTAGCATTTTTTAAAAGGTTCGCCGTACGATAGCGATTCGCTAAAATCGTCCATATACTTTGTCCCTTGTTGATACCGTCGTTTTCTTGAACCAATTCCACTGGAACTTGATTCAAACCAACAACTTCAATTTCCGACACTTTCGATAGTGGTGAAATAAAGTAAATACTCCATCCCGCACAAACGATAAAAATTCCTTTTAAGAGCGTTGCATTCGTAATCCCTTTTGACTTTGGTTTCGTCTTTTTTGGGCGTGGTTCCTTTTTCTTTTTCACCTTTTGTACAGGTTGTTCAGGAACGGGTTGCTCCACTCTTGGTGAATTTTGTTGTGCTAACTCCCATGGTGTTAATTCACGTGGAGGAGTTTGTTGTGGTTTCTTTCGATTAAACATATTCTCCTCCTTAATCCTTATTTCACTAGAGAATGAATAATTGTTTCAAGTCGACTTGACGCATCTGTAATTCCCAACGCCTTTGAATTTTCAGCCATTTCTTTACGTTTGGCTTCATCATTCATAATACGATCGATTTCTGTGACTAAACGTTCACCGTTTAAGTCTTTTTCTAAAATCATCGTAGCAGCGTCTTTTTCTACTAATGACATTGCATTGGCTTCTTGGTGATTTTCAGTTACGTAAGGACTTGGAATTAAAATACTTGGTAAGCCAAGTGCTGTTAATTCAATCAAAGTTGTTGCTCCACTTCTGCAGACAACTAGGTCTGTGTTTTGGAACATTTGCACCATATTACTAATATATGGTAAAACCGTGATATTTTGCAATGGTTTTTTCAAACTTGTAATGAGATTGTTGATTTTGTCATAATGCACTTGTCCTGTCACCATAACTACTTGATAATCTTTCTTCTCAAATTCCTCGATAGACTCGATAAAGGATTCGTTCATACGAAGAGAACCTCGACTACCACCAAAAATCAATACAATTGGTTTTTCTTTTTTGATGCCCACAGAAACTAAGTAAGAATCATCTCTCACCGCATCTGCTAACTCTTGTCCACGAGGGTTCCCTGTCATTACAACTTTATCTTCATACTTCTTAAAGTCTTTACGAACGTCATCAAAACAGATCGCAATTTTAGAAACTTTACGTGCTAAGAATTTGTTTGTGATTCCGGCTAAACTATTTTGCTCATGAATAATCGTTGGAATTCCCATGTTTGCTGCTGCATATAATACAGGCGCACAAACATATCCCCCAGTACCGATAACGATATCGGGTTTAAACTCTTTCACGATTTCTTTTGCTTTAAAATAACTTGTACAGAAATACCACAATGTCTTGAAGTTCTCAAGTGATAATGAACGAACGATTCCTTGAATCTTAATCGTTTTAAAATCATATCCCGCTTTCGGAACGATGGTGCTCTCAAGCCCACGTTCAGTTCCCACATATAGAAATCCTGTTGTGGGATCTTTTTCTTTCAAATAATTCATTAAGGAAAGAGCTGGATAAATATGACCACCCGTTCCTCCTCCTGAAACTAATATTCTCATCTTTTTTCTCCTATAAATTACAGTTTTTCTACTGCCTCAATGAAACAATCGCCACGCACTTCAAAGTTAGCGAATTGATCCCAACTTGCACATGCTGGTGAAAGTAATACAATTTCACCCTCACGACTAGCTGCGTACGCTTTTGGTACTGCTTCTTCTAATGTTTCTACCACTGTTACTGGAATGGATAGTTTTTCTGCAGTTGCTTTTAACTTCTCTTTTGTTTCTCCGTAAACCACCATACAACGGACATTTCCAAGCGATGGTTCTAATTCCTCAAAACCATTCCCACGATCAAGTCCACCAGCAATTAATACTACAGATTGATTGGTAAAACTTCTAAGCGCAGTTTGTGTTGCAATGATATTCGTTGCTTTTGAATCATTGTAAAATTTACGCCCTTCAATAGTTTTCACGTATTGTGTACGATGTTTTACTCCGTGGAATGAACGAACCGCTTTTTCGATTCCTTCATTTGTCGCACCTTGTAATTTACTAATGGCAACAGCCGCCAATACGTTCTCAATGTTTTGAACTCCTGGCACTTGAATGGCTTCAAGCGGTATCACTGGTTCCCCATTAAAGTAAATCGTTGTCTCATCCGCATACGCTCCGTGTTCTAAGACAGATTTACGGCTGAAAGGTACTAATGTTGCTTTAGTATGATCCTTAATAAACTCATATAACTCTGGGAAATCCGCATTATAAACGAGGAAATCCTCTTCTGTTTGATTTTTCGTAATTTGTAATTTCGCTTTTACATACTCTTCTCGAGATCCATGATAGTCCAAATGTGCGCTAAAGATATTTACGATACACGCTACTTTTGGACGAAACTCTTCAATTCCCATTAATTGGAAGCTTGATAATTCAGTGATATAAATATCTGTTTCTTTTGAATCCCCTGCAAGTAGTGACAATGGAACTCCGATATTTCCACATGCGAAAGTTCTTCTTTCAGGGAACGATTCTTTCAACATAAGATTTGTTAATGTTGTAGTAGTTGTTTTCCCATTTGAACCTGTAATTCCTAAGATGGTTCCTTCCATCACACGTTGTGCAATTTCAATCTCCGTATAAACAGGTAAGCCCATTTCTACGGCTTTTGCTACTAATGGATTTGAATATGGAATCCCTGGATTTTTCACAACGAAATCAAATGATTCCTCTAATAATTCTAAAGGATGGCCTCCAGAAACCACCTTGATTCCTTGTTTTACTAATCCCTGTGCGTCTACACTTTCCTCAAGAGGTGTTCTATCATTCACTGTTACATCCGCCTTTAACTGATGTAATAATGTCGCAACACTCACTCCACTCTTGGCAAGTCCGATGACGAGTACTTTTTTATTTTCAAATGCTTGTGTATTCCGCACAATGATTCCTCCTATTTTTTGTTTTGAATATGTATATGGAGAAAGGCTGGGCATAAATGACCAGCTCTCCTAATAAAATATGTTAATTCTCTTAAAAGACAAATGCAACGATTAAACCTGCAACAAGTCCTACAGCACTAAATACTGAAACAATTTTTACTTCCTTCCATCCGCTCATTTCAAAGTGATGGTGAATTGGACTCATCTTAAAGATACGTTTACCTGTCAGTTTAAATGAGGCTACTTGTAAAATAACGCTAAGTGTTTCTAAAACAAAGATAATCCCTACAAGTAATAAAGTCCATTCTTTATGAAGCATAATCGAGATAATCGCAAGACCTGCTCCAAGTGCCAATGAACCAACGTCTCCCATGAAGACTTTCGCTGGTTTCCAGTTATACACTAAGAATCCTGCTAATCCACCAACCACACAGAAACAGAAAATTGCGATTGAATATTGCGCTGCTCTATAGGCCATAATCCCATAGATACCATATGCAATAATATTCGTAGATGCTGCTAACCCATCTAATCCATCAGTTAAATTAACGGCGTTAGAAAATCCTGTAATCCAAATGATTGTAAAGAGCGCAAACAAGAAAATACTGTTTACTTCACCAAAGATTGGAAGGTAGATTAATGGTTCATTTCCGCTTAAAAGGAAAAGCACTACGAAGATGGCTGATCCAATTAATTGAAGAGCAAATTTTTCATGACTCTTCAGCCCTTCATTCTGTTTTTTGAACACTTTGATATAGTCATCTAAAAATCCAATTGAACCAAAGAATGCAAACCCAATTACGCCACTTAATAAGACGAAATTAAAGTATCCAAACACAGCTCCAACAATTAAACTTGAGATACTAATCATGCAAAGAAACACAAGTCCACCCATCGTTGGTGTTCCGCTTTTAGCTTTATGCCAAGATGGCCCTTCATCTAATGTGGTTTGACCTAATTGTTTCATCTTCATATATTGAATGAAATGTGGTTCAGCGATAACTGTTGCTAAAAATGCTAAGCCGACTGATAAAATGACTTTGATCATAATCTTCCCCTTCTTCTACTCATGATTTTTAAAGCCCATCGCATCTAGGCATTCAATTACTGTTTCAACTTCATTATAAGGAATATATTCATCACCGATAACTTGATAAGGTTCTACACCTTTACCAGCGAATAATAAGATATCTCCTTCTTGTGCGATTTCTAAAGCCCGTTTTACTGCTTCAACTCGATCATCGACGCATTCAAAAGCAATCTCTTCATTTTTTCTTCCTGATAAGATTTCTTTGTAAATTTTTTCAAGCGGTTCATGTCTCGGATTATCCGCTGTTAAAATTACATAATCCGATTTCTCAAATGCGATTTCTCCAAGTTCTGGACGCATACTTGAATCTCGATTTCCACCACTATGTCCCATAATCGTAATCACACGATTCATTTTAACTTTTTCAAGTGTCTCAAGCACATTTTCTAACCCATCAGGAGTATGTGCAAAGTCGATAATTACTTGGAACGGTTGTCCTTGTTGAATCATTTGCATACGACCACCAACACCTGGAAATCGTTTCATCAATTCAACAGCTCGTTCTAAAGGAATTCCATTAACCACTGCAACTGCAAAAGCTGCAAGAACATTATACACATTAAAGAGTCCAATCATTGGAATCACAACTGGCAACTGTTGTCCATTCATTGTTACCGTAAACGAAGTCATTGCACCATTCGTTTGAATGTCGGTAGCTCGAATATCAGCATTTTCACCAAATCCGTATGAAATCACTTCACAAGGAGTTGAGTATGCGAATTGTTCATAGTGTTCTTCGTCACTATTTAAAATGGCAACACGTGGTTTCCCATTTTTAGAATGATTTCCTAATTGAGAGAATAATAGGCTTTTAGCATGTGCATAGTTTTCCATTGTTTTATGCAAGTCTAAATGCTCATGTGTAAGGTTTGTAAACACAGCAACATTGTAGTCAATCCCCCAAACACGTCCTAATTGAAGTGCGTGAGAAGAAACTTCCATAATACATGTGTCTCCACCGATTTCTTTTACCTTTTGCAATGTTTCATGAACCGTTAAAATTTCAGGAGTCGTGTTTCTTGTTTCAATACGTTCCTCCCCGATTTTTCGATACATGGTCCCAATCAATGCTGTTGGTTTTCCTAATTCTTCTAATAAGTAGTCAATCATATGCGTTACAGTTGTTTTCCCATTTGTTCCTGTAACTCCAATCATATTTAACGACTCTGATGGATACCCGTAAAAATGATTTGCAAAGAGTGTCATCACACGTGTCACGTCTTTGACATAAATCACAGGTGAATCTCCTACTTGTTCTTTAATAGATTTTGAAGCCACGAACACACTTGCTCCCAACTCTTTCGCCTTCCCTGCAAATTGATGCCCATCCACCGTTACACCTTCGATACAGAAAAACATAGTATTGGGCACAACTTTTCGCGAATCTTGGGCTAATTTTTCTACAGTGATGTTCTCTAGAGAACCTTCCACTTCTTTAATGACTAACAAGTCCGCTAGTTCTTTGGCAAACATGTTCTTCCTCCTTCTTTTACTCTGAGAGTCTAGAGTATTCTAAGCTTCTCTTCATTAATGGGTTGAAAATTTCTTTAATAATTTGGTTTCCTGTTACAGCTACTTGCGGTTGTTTCACTGTGATATATAGGATATATTTTGGATCATCATACGGCGCAAATCCTACAACAGAGAAAATATAGTTGTTTCCGCTTGAGTAGTATTTACCTGTTTCCGGATTGATGAGCTCAGCTGTCCCTGTTTTAGCTGCAACTTCTTCTCCATCAATATTAAAATCATAAGCTGTTCCGTTTTTCATACGAGTTGCTTGATATAAAAATTGAAGAGTTTTCTTCGCAGTTTCTGGAGTAATGACTTTCCCTAGAGTTGTTGTCGGATTTAGCGTTTCTTTTCCAGTATTAGGATCAGTTATGTGGTCAACCAAACGTAACTTCTGCATTTGACCACCATTTGCAATAGCAGTGAAAGCTTGCATCATTTGAAAAGGTGTGACCGTTATCCCCTGTCCAAAACCAGTTGATAATTGTTGTAAGTAAGAGTTGAATGGGTTTGATCCAGAAACCTCATTCGCAAAACCTGAGTTCGTTGATTTTCCAAAGCCGAACGCTTCTAAATATTGCTTCCATTTTTCGACACCAATTTTTTGGATGATGTGAACGAAAGCTACATTACTTGAATGGGCTAACCCTTCTAAGTACGTAATGGTTCCCCAACCCACTTTATTATAGTCTCGAACTAAATCGGTATAAATTTTTATACTTCCCGATTCGTATGTTTCATTTGGATCAAAGACCCCTTCATTAATCGCTGCAGCGAGCGCCAACACTTTCATCGTTGAACCAGGTTCAAAAGCTTGGTCCGTCAATAAATTGTTCCATTGTACATCAATACCCTCTTTTGTTGTTGAGTTATACGTTGGACGTTGTGTAGCCGCAACAATATTTCCCGTTTTAGGGTCAACGAGCATTGCCGTCATTTGTACTGGTTGGTATTTCTCATCGGCTTCACTCACAAGTGATTCCAAATAAGTTTGCAACCGTTTATCAATCGTTAACGTAAGGTCCAAGCCATCTTGAGGTTGTTTTGTAACTTTTTCTGTATCGGCAATCACATATCCATTCCCATCAACAGAATATTCAACCTCACCAGCAGTCCCTGTTAGTTGATCGTTATAAAGGCCCTCAAGTCCTGTCTTTCCTACTAAAGTAGTCACTGTCTTATTATCAACAGTTTCCTCGACAGTTTCCGTATAACCAATTAAATGAGAAGCAAAAATTCCATTTGGATAGTAACGAGCAGGACTTTCTGAGAACTTAATTCCAGGAAGGTTTTCAGCCTCGATTTGTTCCTTCACTTGAACGGATAAGTTTTTACCAGCACTTCCGAACTCTACTTGAGAAACATCTTTTTGACTCAACAATTTTACAATTTCTTCCTTCGATAAAGAAATATGTTTTGAAAGAGCCTCAGCAGTCTTATTAATGTCTGTGACATAATCCGGCGTATCCGTATTCTTACTCCACTCCGAAGTTAATACTGCATATAATGAATAGTTTGTTGCATCAACTGCAATCGGACTACCACTGGCATCATAAATAGTACCGCGTTTTGCAGCGAGTGTACGTTTTTGATGGATTTTATCATTGATTTCTGCACGTAAATCCACACCATGGATATTTCCCACTACCATAATTTGAAAGAACTGTACAGAAAAAATGAGAAATAAAACACCCGCGAGTCCTACTAAAATCCGGCTCGCTTGATGCCTATTTCTCGCAATGTTATTGTTTTTCGTATTTTTCATTGTCCAACATTCCTAACATTTTCTTCGTTCATCTTCAAGCCTTGTTCATTAGCGATACGATTTACTCGGTCGTACTGAGACAATTCTTGTGTTTCCTGAAGCAATGTATTGTTTTCACGTTGAATTAATGTTGTTTGTGATTCGATATCTTGTAATTGTCTATTTTTGTTAGCCACAATCATGCTCGCAACAATTGTCATTACCGCTAAAGCCGCAATTACAAAACCAGAGACTGCTAAAAGTCGTAATAAGTTTGCTTTTTGTTTTTCTTGCGGAATCGATGTTACTTCACGGTCTCCACGAACTAGAGGCTTTTGCGTAGGTACCGCAACATTCATTGTATCTACATATTTTTCAGCTAATGCCACTAGAATTCCCTTCTTTCTAAATTAATCCTTTTATTTTACTCTTTCGATGACTCTCAATTTCGCACTTTGTGAACGAGAGTTTTTTGTAATTTCTTCAATGCTTGGTAAAATTGGCTTTTTATTCACCAATTGGAACGGAGCTTTTTCTTCCTCCGTTGGTAGAATCGGCAAATTCTTCGGTGCCTTTTCTACTGTGCTTTGCTGTTTGAACATTGTTTTGACAATGCGATCTTCCAAAGAATGGAATGAAATCACACTGATACGGCCTCCCACGCCAACAACTTCAAAGGCTTGTTCAAGCGAGTCTTCAATCGCTGCTAATTCATCATTTACTGCGATACGAATCGCTTGGAAAATTCTTTTAGCAGGATGTCCCCCTTTTCGTCTTGCTGCCGCCGGAATACTATCTCGAATAATATCCACTAATTCACCTGTTGTTTCAATGCGATGTTGTGCGCGAATACGCTCAATATTTCGAGCGATTTGTTTCGAGAACTTTTCTTCTCCATATCGATAGAAGATACGAACTAATTCGTCATAGCTCCATTCATTTACAATCTCTTCTGCCGTTAATGGAGCACTTTGGTCCATACGCATATCGAGCTTTGCATTTTGGTGGTAACTAAACCCACGTTCAATCTGATCGAGTTGTGGTGAAGATACTCCTAAGTCGTATAGAATTCCGTCTACTTTAGAAACCCCTAGTTTTCCAAGTTCTTTCTTTAACTGACGGAAGTTCGCGTGAATAAACGTTACTTTTTCTTCTTCGACTTCTTTAGCTAGACGTACCTTTGCGTGATTAATAGCTTGCATATCTTGGTCAAAGCAATAGAGATGACCCGTTGTTAGTTGGCTAAGTAGGTATTGACTATGTCCAGCACCACCCAGTGTACAGTCTACGTAGATTCCGTCTGGCTTAATGGATAATGCATCTACCGTTTCATGTAGCAATACAGTGATATGTTTAAACATGGTCCCTTCCCTTTCTAAAAGCCAAAATCAATCATATGTTCGGCCAATTCTTCAAAATTCTCTTCAGTTTCAGCAATATATTCTTGCCAACGGTCTTCGTTCCAAATCTCAATACGATCATTGTTCCCGATGACGCGACAATTCTTTTCTAACCCCGCATACTCACGTAACGTTTGTGAGATGTTAACACGACCTTGTTTGTCGAATTCTACTTCAATCGCAGCAGAGTTCATAAAACGTGTGAAGGCACGTGCATCTTTTTTCGACTGTGGTAAGTCTCTTAATTTCTGTTGAATGAGCTCCCATTGTTCGAGAGGATAACCGTATAAACAGCCATCAAGTCCGCGTGTCACGATAAAGGTGAAACCTAAATCTTCACGGAATTTAGCAGGCACAATCATACGTCCTTTTGCATCAATAGTATGTTGATATTCACCGATTAACATGCAGACTCCTCCATTCCAATAATTTCGTAACCATAGTTTACCACATTCCACCACTTTTCACCACTTTTTTACCAAAAAAAGTTAAAAAAAGTTTTTTCTCCCCCAATTTATGTTTTCAAAGCACAAAAAAGCTCTTTACGATTCAATCGTAAAGAGCTTACTATCTTTGATTTAATGCGATTATTTAAAGAATCTACCCACCTGAACAAGAACAACGAGTAATCCGAAGTATAAAAATGAAATAGAAAACAGTTGGTGGATGAACGGTCTTAAAATCAATTTCCCAGTTTTTAATTTAAAATAGAGTAACGCCAACCCAATCACAGAGAACCCGAGTGTGGCAAAACTAAACCATGAATATCCATATACATTCACACTGGTTGTATGTAAAACTAATAATAGCATCGGTGTCATAATTTCACGAATAGTTATGAAGCGAGTCTCATTATAGAAGATTCGATTTCCAAAAACGACTGTGAAGCCGACAAAACTTAAAATAAACACTAACCATAGTACAATCTCAAAAAATAACATTGACTCACCTCCATCACTACTAGTTTACAATAGATTTCTCAAAACTCATAATATTTTTAAATGTATCAAAAATGATACGTATCATTTTTGATACAACTTGCTTTTTGTATAAAAAGAAAAAACCTTAGACAGCTGTCTAAGGCTTTGTAACGTTTATGATTATGCTTCTTTAGAAACAACTTCTTTTCCGTCGTATGAACCACACTCAGGACAAACGTGATGGCTCTTTCTTAATGCTCCACATGATGGGCATGCGCTCAAACCTGGAACTTCTAATTTGAAGTGAGTACGACGTTTTGCTTTTCTCGCTTTTGATGTTTTACGTTTTGGTACTGCCATTTTTGTACACCTCCTAATCAATCTTCTTTACATAATGCTTTTTACTTCTCAGTCTCATCCTTTTCGAAGAAAGACTGTAAAGACGCTAACCTTGGATCAATTGATTGTTCTTTCTGTTGTTTGCGTCGCTCTTCAAGAGCTTCTTGCGTCACAACCTCCCAATCATTTCCTGAAGGCATTCTATCTTCACTCAATTCCTCTGGCGATAAGACTTGTAAAGGAATTGAAAGTAAAATATGATCTTCCACAGCGGGTTCAAGGTCAACCCAGTCACCATCTAGAGGCATC
>CAUTST010000023.1:0-24967 GCA_963540995.1 uncultured Streptococcus sp. | reverse complement strand
TTGCTCATACCTATTCAACTTTGTGGGGGAAAGAAAACGAAACATCCTAGATACAATAATGTATCTAGGATGTTTCTGTCTTTCTCCCTCGCATTTAATGCCATCCCCCATTACCACTATTATAGAATCCGTATGATTCTTCGTAATCTTAATGAGTGCTTTTATGATTCAGTTTCTAATGATTTTGCTTTGAAAAAAATTGGACTACCAGTCTCCAATTGAATATCAAAGACGGTAGTCCTAGGGTGTTTTTATTAAATTCTCACTTTTTTTGGCAGTCCCAAAAACCACCCTATTCAGGGTGGTTGTTCATATTTTTATAAATGTGAATACCCATAGAAATAAATAAAGCAAGTAACATTGATCGTTCAAAAAGAATACTATCACCAAAACTTTCAATTGAAAAAATATCATAAAAAATATCAACTGCAAACTTCGTAAAAATCATACAACTTAAAAAAGGAATCGAAAAATTATATGCATCTTTTATTTTTTTAAACATTATTACCACCCCAATTAAGTAATTAAAACTTCAATACGTCTGATGAATCCACATTAAAATTTAAACTAAATGTTGTGAGAGTATAAGGGATTTTATCCCTACATTCATGATGAAGCCTGTAGTACAGGTTAAACGACTGGGAACAAAAAATAGCTCTAGTACTCGGTTTTGAGTACTCTATTATAGAATTATTTTAATTTTAAAAAACTATTTTTTTGATAGTAAAAATTTATCGAAATATCCTTTGTTCATAAATGTCGAAGTTAACGATAGGACAAAGAATACAAAAACAAATTTAAACTCTCGATTCCAGTTTTCAAAATCAAAAAATATATTAAGAAACGTTGCTAATGAAATGTAACCTAAAAAACCAAATAGAAAAACTTTGAATCCACTCAGTTTTCTCATTATTACCACCCCAATTCTTAAAACTAAATTACGTATAAATTATCTCATCTTACTTTTTAAATATTTTTTTACTAGAAATACAATAATAGTAACCAGAGCTAGTATACCGATAAAAATATCTTTTTTTATAAATAATCCATAGCCTCCTAATATCAAAATCGCTAATAAATAAATAACATCAAAAATCATATAACCACTTCCTTTACCATCCTCTTTCAATATTCATTCTACTCTTTAATGAAATAATAAACAGGCTTTTTTAATAGCGATATAATTGATTTTTATGGTACTAAATGAGGGACTTACTCCGTCCCTATAATCTTGACAATTATAAAATTCAAAGAAATTTTTTTGCTAGCATCCAAATACCTTGCGCTGCTTTGTTTTGGATTATTTTTTATCCTCTTTTAAAAAGATTTTGGCGAGAATTAAAGCTAGTAGTAAGATGACAGAAATAACATGACGATGCATTTTTATTCACCTACCTTTTCTAAATATTTTTTGCCAGTTATACTACTTTTTTAAAAATAAAGCGCTTTCTTATTAAGATTATTTTAGCATAAATCCTATTTTTAATCATGATAATTTTAGGAAATTTATTGTTTTGTAGTGGAAAATAAACAATTTAAAAAGTTTGAAGAAACATAATAATAGAAGCACTCATTAAGATTATGAAGAATCATACGGATTCGTAGTAATCGATTTAATATGCTTTTAGCAAAAAAATACTCTTTTTACGCAAAAAAGTACTACTTTTTAATATTATTAGCGGTATAATAAGGGTGAAATAATCTATTAGGAGGAATCATTATGATTGAATTTCGTAACGTATCAAAAGTATATGATCAAACCGTCGCTTTAGATGGACTCAACTTAACCATTGAAAGTGGAAAAATTATTGGCTTAATCGGACATAACGGGGCTGGTAAATCAACCACCATCAAATCACTCGTGAGCGTCATTCATCCAACAAGTGGAGAAATTATTGTGGACGGACAAGAATTGTCTTCTAATCGTCTCGCCATTAAAGAGAAAATTGGCTATGTGGCCGATAGTCCCGACCTATTCCTACGTTTGACAGCGAATGAATTCTGGGAATTAGTCGCTTCTTCTTATGGCATGACTCTAGACGAAGTAGAAAGTCGTCTCGCTTATTTATTAGAATTATTTGATTTCGAAGGACATCGCTATGAAGTTATTGATTCGTTCTCACATGGGATGCGTCAAAAGGTATTTGTCATCGGTGCGCTTTTATCTGACCCTGAAATTTGGGTACTCGATGAACCAATGACGGGGCTTGATCCACAAGCTTCTTACGACTTGAAGAAATTAATGCGCGAACATGCCGATAAAGGCAATACCGTTCTCTTTTCAACACACGTTTTAGAAGTAGCAGAACAACTCTGCGATAAGATTGCCATTTTGAAAAAAGGAAAACTACTCTTCTACGGTACGATTCAAGAGTTGAAAGGCCAACAACCAGAAAGCACGCTTGAAGAAATCTACTTATCACTAGCCGGTAGACAAGAAGGAGTGGATTCACATGCGGTTTAATCGAATTCTGACGCTGGTGAAGACCAATTTAATTTTTGCGACGCAACCGGCACAATTACAAAATTATCGAAAGAAACAGGCGAAAAATCCATCGAAACCGGTGAATGTTGCGATGAGAACCTTGACGCAACAATTGCTGTTTGCGGTGATGTTTGGAGCTTTATTTGGCATTCCTGGAGCGATTACGGGCCGTTCATACCCTCCGCTTCAATTTGCGAGTACGGTTTTCTTATTCTTGATGATTTTAATTTCGCAAGCATTGCCAGCTATTTACAATGTCTTTTATGAAAGTAAAGATTTCGAATCGTATTTACCTTATGCCTTTACGGAATTAGAAGTCGTTCTTGGAAAGAGCCTTTCGATTGTAGTGGCTACATTGCAAGGATTTCTTCCAATCGTGATGCTATTTGGAATCCATGTGTATTTTTCAGGAGGGAACTTCCTCCTTACGATTCCAATTGCCTTAATCGGGGCACTTGTACTCAGTGCGATTGTTTACGTCTTGATGTTTCTTCTCTGCTTCTTCCTAGCGAAGATTCCGCTCTTTAGAAAATATCAATCCGTGATTGCGAATGTTTTAATTTTTGGGATTTCTCTTGGAGCTATTATTGGCTATCAAATGATTTTGTCAAAATCCGTGGTGAATAGTTTAATAACAGGAGAAATGCCACTTTTCCTTCAACCAGTACTTGCCTTCTATAAAGCGATATTAAATCCATTCGATATGAGTGTTTATCCAACGATTGGATTCGTGATTTTAGTATTTGTGGCGATTTTACTACTCGTGAAGTTCATCGTATTGCCAAACTTCTATGAAGCTGTTTCGCAAACATCGTCTTCGAATGTAAAAATCGAACGTGTAAAAGAAATGGAGTTAGATGGAAACAAGCTTTCAACAAAATTCATGATTCGCTATACTCTTCGCCAATTAATGGAAGGTTCTGTATTAACGCAAACGATTATTGCTGCAGGAATATTACCATATCTCTTGCTTCTTCCAACAGTTTTAAATTTTTCGAGTGGTCCTACAGAATTTAGTTTTATGAACCTCCTAAATCTAAATACCTTCTTACCATTTGCGATGCTGATTACCTTCATTGCATTCTTCAATACAGGAGGAAACAACTTATTAGCAGTCGGAATTTCACTCGAGCGAGAAAACTATTATTATTTAAAAGTTCTTCCATTCGATATGCATCAATTTTTAGAACGTAAATTCTGGATTCTCTTTGCGATTCAGTCTGCGATTCCGGTCATTCTTATGACAGTCATTTGTACGGCGCTTCACTTACCAATTTATATGACATGTGGCATCATTCTCTCATGGGGAATCATCAGTCTAGGACTAAGCCGTTGGGGATATGCGAGAGACTTGAAACTCTTTACTCCAACTTGGACGAATGTGATTGAGCTCTTAAACCGTATGCGTAGCGGAGTGAAGTCGATCATTTTTGTCGGGGTTCTCTTCGGATTTATCTTCGGAGCGATTTATTTATTAATCCACTTACCAGAATGGAATCGTACTTTCGTTTGGTTCATTACCATTGCGTATGTTGTTTTGATTCTTGGGTTATCGATTTTTGCAACATTCTACTATAAGAAAAAATTACATGAATTAGTCGATTCTGAATAAATTTTAAAGACTTAGAGATTGTCTCTAAGTCTTTTTTATAACTAGTTTTAAAGGTATTTTACAGTATATAGCTAATAGTTATAACGAACGATAGAAAAACGGTATAAGAAAACCTATTGCTATACGGTTTGTTCTCTGTTATCCTAAGAGCATGTTCATAAGACATCACAAAGAACAGGTGAGTAGAAAATAAGATTTGCTAAGAGAGTCTCGGTTGGTGGGAAGAGATGAAATTGAGTTTTTGAAGATGGCCTCGGAGTGATTTTACGTCGAATCATTAGACGTAAATGGGTAGCCCATTATAGCTGTAGAGTATAACACCTAGTGTGCGTACTCGGAAAGGTAGGATTCGTGAGGATTCTACAAAACAAGGTGGTAACACGAAAATTTCGTCCTTGCAGTAGCGATACTGTGAGGATTTTTTATTTATAGGAGGAATGTACAATGTCAAAATTACAAGCACCATTTAGAGTCGATCACGTAGGAAGTTTCTTACGTCCAAAAGAATTAGTAGAAGCAAAAGAAAAATTTGTAAAAGGAGAAATTACACGCGAGGAATTAACAGCCGTCGAAGATAAAGCCATCGAAAAGTTAGTCGAACAACAAAAGAAAGCTGGATTAAAAGGATTCACAGACGGCGAATTCCGTCGCCAATACTGGCACTTAGATTTCTTCTGGGGATTAAATGGAGTGGATCATACGCAAGCGAAAATCGGATATACTTTCCACGATGAAATTACAAAACCTGATTCAGCAGATGTCGTTGGAAAAATTACTGGTGAAAATCACCCATTCGTAGAACACTTCAAATTCTTAAAACAATTTGAGGACGAAGATTTCATCGTTAAACAAACAATCCCTGCACCAGCGCAATTCTACTTTGAATTGATTCGTGACGCAGAGCATATTAAGCAAACTTTCTCAGTATACCCTTCAAAAGAAGAACTCTTTAAAGATATCATTGCTGCTTACAGACAAGTGATTAAAGAATTATACGATGCAGGTTGCCGTCTCTTACAAATCGATGATTGTACATGGGGTGTTATCGTGGATGATAACTTCTTAAACATCATTTCAAAAGAAAGTCATTTAACACCTGAAGAATTAAGGTGGGAACACAAACGTGAATTCTTAGAATTAAACAACGGAATTCTAGAAGATTTACCAGAAGATTTAACAGTGAACACTCACGTATGCCGTGGTAACTTCCACTCAACTTGGGCAAGTTCAGGTGGCTATGATTCAGTGAGCGACGCATTATTCGAAAAAGAAAAAGTTCATGCATACTACTTAGAATACGATACAGACCGCGCCGGCGACTTCAAGCCACTTGCAAAAGTATCTGACGGTAAGAAAGTCGTTCTAGGACTTCTAACTTCTAAATCAGGAAAATTAGAAGATAAAGATGAAGTTATTGCTCGTATTAAAGAAGCAAGTCAATATGTTCCACTAGAAGACTTATACTTAAGTACACAATGTGGATTTGCATCAACAGAAGAAGGAAACATCCTTACTGAAGAAGATCAATGGAAGAAAATTGCCTTAATTAGCGAAATTGCTCGTGAGGTATGGGGAGAATAATCCCTCCTTTATTAAAATTTGAAATGTAGATTGGAGAAATAAAATTATGACATCAAAACAAGCACCATTTAGAGTAGACCACGTAGGAAGTTATTTACGTCCAAAAGATTTAGTAGAAGCACGCGCAAAATTTGCAAACGGCGAAATTACACGCGAAGAATTAACAGCGGTAGAAGATAAAGAAATTCGCGAACTTGTTAAAAAACAAATCGCTGCTGGCTTAAAAGGCGTAACAGACGGAGAATTCCGCCGTGCGTACTGGCACCTTGACTTCTTCTGGGGATTAAACGGTGTAGAACATACTGTTGGAGAACATGGTTATAAATTTAACGGTATCGAAACAAAAGCCGATACTGCAACATTAACTGCTCCAATCGATGGACATAATCACCCATTCGTAGAACATTTCAAATTCTTACGTGATTTAGTGAAAGACGAAGATGTTATTGTGAAATTCACAATCCCTTCTCCATCACAATTCTATTTTGAATTAATCCGTACACCTGAACATATTGCCGCTTGGACATCTGTGTATCCAACTGAAAAAGAGCTATTCGAAGCGATTAAAAATGCATATGTAGATGTGATTACAGACTTATACAACGAAGGACTTCGCACGATTCAATTTGACGATTGTACATGGGGAGCTTTAGCCGACGATGGTTTTGCAAAACGTTTCAGCGATAGCCGTCCACTGGAAGAAGTTCGTCGTGACTTTGCTGGTCGTGCTTTACAATTAAACAACTCAGTTCTTGATGCATTACCAAAAGACTTAGTAGTGAACACACACGTTTGCCGTGGTAACTTCCACTCTACTTGGATTTCTCAAGGGGGATACGAAAAAGTCGAAGACGAGTTATTAGCAGGCGAAAACGTAAATGCGTACTACTTAGAATACGATACAGACCGTGCCGGCGACTTCAAGCCTCTTGCAAAAGTGGGTAACGAGAAGAAAGTCGTATTAGGACTCTTAACTTCAAAATTTGCCGATTTAGAAGACAAAGATGAAGTCATCGCTCGTATTAAAGAAGCAAGCCAGTATGTACCACTTGAAAACTTATACTTAAGTACTCAATGTGGATTCGCCTCAACAGAAGAAGGAAATGTCATTAAAGAAGAAGATCAATGGAAGAAAATCGCATTGATTTCAGAAATCGCCCGTGAGGTTTGGGGAGAATAATCCTCGCACTAGAAAACAAACAAAAAGGCTGTGGGAAAAATGACTTTTGAACCACAGCCTTCCCCTATTCAGAAAGGATGAAAACTATGTCAACATTTCAACAACAATTAGCACAAGCTTATGAAACATTAAAACAAGCAAAATGGGTAAACTTAAGCCATCAAATCGATGAAAATAGCCCTCACTTCCCTGCTCTACCAGCATTGGAACAAAAAGATTTATTTACATTAAAAGACGGATTCCATGTGCAACAACTTTCAGTAGTAACACAATACGGTACGCATATCGACCCACCTTGCCACTTCTATGAAGGCGGACGCTTCCTCGATGAAATCGAATTGAAAGATTTATTATTACCACTCTACGTTATCGACCGTTCAAAAGAAGTAGCCGAAAATGTAGACTTCGAATTAACAAAAGCAGACATTTTAGCGTTTGAAGAAGAATACGGACAAATCGAACCCGGTGCCTTTGTTGCATTCCGTAGCGATTGGTCAAAACGTTGGCCAAGCCAAGACGAAGTTCGTAATTTAGACGAAAACGACGTTCAACATACACCAGGTTGGGCAAAAGACGCGCTTGAATTTTTAATTCACGAACGTCATGTGAAAGCCGTTGGTCATGAAACATTAGATACAGATTCAGGTGTTCATGCTGCCGCACATGGTTTAACGAATGAATACTACTTATTAAGCCAAAATATTTTCCAAGTGGAAGTATTAGCGAACCTTGATCAAGTTCCTGCAGTAGGTGCTGTGATTTCAATTTCATACCCTAACTGGAAACGTACTCCAGGATCACCTGTTCGCGCCATTGCCTACTTACCAGAAGCTGAATAAACGAAAAGAGGAAAACAGATGTCAAATCACGAAAACTGTAGCTGTTGTCAAAAAGCACCCTTTAGACTCGATCACGTAGGAAGTTTCTTACGTCCTGAACGTCTAAAAGAAGCTCGTGCAAAATTTAGTGTTGGAGAAATCACTGCTGAAGAACTTGAACGCGTTGAAAACGAAGAAATCATTGCTTTAATTGAGAAAGAAAAAGAACTCGGACTTAAATCTGTCACTGACGGTGAATTCCGTCGTGCATTCTGGCACTTAGATTTCTTAGAAAACTTAGACGGGGTTGAACTTGTCGAAGCAGACCACTTCTCTGTTCAATTCAAAGATAAAGATGTGAAGCCAAAAACATTACGTATCGTTGGAAAGGTTGATTTTTCTGAAAACCATCCATTCGTAAAACACTTCAAATTCTTAAAAGAGCACGCTGGCGATACACCAGTAAAATTAACGATTCCTTCACCAAGTATGTTGCATTTGATTACGCAAGTTCGTGAGAAAAACTATGTGCCAATTGAGCGCTATAAAGACAATGAAGCCCTCTTCTATGATGATGTGGTCGCTGCATACCGTAAGGCGCTACAATGCTTCTACGACTTAGGATGCCGCAATATTCAATTAGACGACACTAGCTGGGGAGAATTCTGTGCGTTAGATAAACGTGAAGCATACGAAGCACGTGGATTTGACCTCGAACAAATCGCTCGTGATTATGTAGATGTCCTAAACCGTGTGATTGAATGGAAACCAGAAGATTTAGTGGTGAATATGCATATTTGCCGCGGAAACTTCCGCTCAACATGGTTCTCAAGCGGTGGTTATGAACCAGTGGCGAAGACGTTATTTGGTCATTGCCGTGTGGATGGATTCTTCTTGGAATATGATAGTGACCGTGCGGGAGACTTTACTCCACTTCGCTATATTAAAGACCAAAAAGTCGTTCTTGGGTTAATTACTTCTAAATCAGGGGACTTAGAAGATAAAGGCGAAGTCATTGCTCGTATTAAAGAAGCAAGTCAATATGTTCCACTTGAACAATTATGCCTCAGCCCTCAATGTGGTTTCTCTTCTACAGAAGAAGGCAATATCTTAACGATTGAAGCCCAATGGGATAAATTAAAACTGATCGACGAAATCGCACGTGAAGTTTGGGGATAAAATTAAAAAAATGAACAGCTCCTACAGTTTTGTCTGTAGGAGCTGTTTTTGTTGATTTCATCGTGTTTATCGCTTCTTTTTCTTAAAACGAATTTCTAAATCATAGCCATTTTTACTCGCAATTTTTTGAAGATGATTAAGCGTCGGATTATAATTTCCGTTTTCGAGCCTGGAGAGATTTCCTTGCGTCATACCGGCGTTTTTAGCGAATTCCGCTTGAGTCAGTCCAGAGTCCCTCCTCAGCCGGATCATCGCTAAGGCATTTTTCTGTAGAAAATATTCTGCCTCAAAATCATCCCTTAAAGTCTCATATTTCGCGTCAAGACGGTCAAAAAGCCGCTTTAAATAATCCACCATTTTCTCTTTTTCCCCCTAATTCCTTTATAAGCTAATTGTAACATATATGCTACATATCAGATATGATATATTGAAATTTTTTCGCTACTTTTTCGCTACTTGCGAATTTTCCTGAGCACCTCTGCAGCGCGGATTTTTGTTGCATTCTATAGCTTTGTTTGCTATAATGATTCAACGTGAGTATTAGAAATGATACTCTCCTTGCTTACTGAAAATTCAGTAGGCCAAAAGTCCATAAGGAGGTGACAGTCAATGAGTCAAACATCAAAATACGAGATTTTATATATCATCCGTCCAAACATCGATGAAGCTGCTAAAGCTGAATTGGTTGCAAGATTTGATGCTGTTTTAACAGACAACGGTGCAGTTGTTGTTGAATCAAAAGACTGGGCGAAACGTCGTTTTGCATACGAAATTAAAGATTTCCAAGAAGGTATCTATCACTTAGTGAACATCACTGCTGAAGATGCTGCTGCAATCGATGAATTCGACCGTTTAGCGAAAATCAACAATGACATCTTACGTCACATGATCGTTAAATTAGAAGCATAATTGTTTATTATAAGTAAACATAAATCTTGAGAGGAGTAAGAATTAAATGATTAATAATGTTGTATTAGTTGGACGCTTAACACGTGCCGTTGATTTACGTTATACTTCAAACGGAACTGCTTATGCTAACTTCAGCGTTGCAGTTAATCGTCGTTTCAAAAACCAAAATGGTGAACGAGAAACAGATTTTATCAATTGCGTAATGTGGAGTAAGCCTGCAGAAACTTTTGCGAATTTCACTCGTAAAGGCTCACTAGTAGGAATTGAAGGACGTATTCAAACTCGTAGCTATGATAACCAACAAGGCCAAAAAGTTTATGTAACTGAAGTGCTAGCTGAGAACTTCTCATTGTTAGAATCACGCAATGTTACTGAACAACGCCCTGCAAACGAACCAAGCACACAAGGCGGATTCCAACAAAACCAAACAAATAACTTTAATCAGTTTAACACTCCTACTTCATCATTCGGTGGTGGTGTGTCTGACCCATTCTTAAGCAATGGAGAGACAATCAACATTTCAGATGATGATTTACCATTCTAAAGTTTAAAAGGAGGATACCATAATGGCTCAACAACGTAGAGGTGGCGGTCAACGCCGTCGTAAAAAAGTTTGCTACTTCTGTGCAAACCACATCGACTACATTGATTACAAAGATGTAGAATTATTAAAACGTTACATTTCTGAAAAAGGTAAAATCTTACCACGCCGTGTAACAGGTACTTGTGCTAAACACCAACGTACTTTAACTGTTGCAATCAAACGTGCTCGTATCATGGGATTATTACCATTCACAACAGTTGACTAATATAAGATGGAGGATTGAGAATATCTCAATCCTTTTTTGGTCTAATTAAACCCCCAGATTGGTTGGGAGTTCAAAAGGCTTTAACGGAGTGATAATGAAAAAACAAGCCTCCTTAGTTATGATTCGTATGTGGTCTACAAACTACAACGAAAGAACTAAGGAGGTTTTGTCATGGGATATACGACGACTTACACAGTTTATCACACACGAAATGGAATCATAAGTTTCGAAATAGATTTTTTTGGTGTAGAGAGTATTATGTAGATATGGTGAGAAAGAATTCTAGAGCTATTGGTGAGTATATACGGAATCAATAGAAGATTATATAACAGAATAATTTAGAATTAAAATTGGAAGAGTCGTTTATAGAAAAACATAAATTGGTGCTAGTCGCAAGCCACGCAAGCGCCTTGATGCATCGCTCTGAAATCAGAGCGATGCCCAAAACTGAAAAACCACCGGCTAAACTGGGGAATGTTTATGCTTTACTCGACTGTCATTTTATAACCTATAATCTGTCAGAAAATGCTCTGATTTTCTTAATTAAATATATTGAGGAATACTATTATAATTTTGGATAAATACCTCAGAATGTTTCACGTGAAACATTTTATAGAAATAATAAGCCTTAAAATGTTTCACGTGAAACATTTGCACACTACCCTCCTTCTAAATTGTTTCACGTGAAACAATTTTAAAGAACTGACGAGGCACTAAAACTGTGGTAAAATAAGGTATATAGAAAGAAGGTGCAAGAATGAAGAAAAGCCTAAAAGAACATATTAAGGCTTTACCATCATTTCTTAAGAACGAAAAAATAAAGAAATACGGATTCTCATTTATAGCAATCATTCTCTGTATGCTGATTATTGCGTACGTGATGAATATATGGATGGGCTTTATCCTTACTTTATTTATTATTTTATTAGGAACACTCCTCTATTCGTTTGCAAACTACATTATTCAAGAAACGAATCATTATGTAACGAATCTATCGTATAAAATTAATAAAGGATCGCAAGACGCCTCTATTAAAATGCCAATTGGAATGCTTTTACTAGACGATAATGATGAAATTCAGTGGATTAATCCATATTTACAAAAGTATTTTGAACGTAAGGAAATATTAGGGTTCAAACTTGAAGTAGTCGATCCAGATTTAGCATCTATTGTAAAGAATCTTGACGATGATAAAGATAATGTAGTCCATTGGAAAAATAAATACTTCCAAATAGTCTACCATAACGATATTGGAATGCTCTACATGATGGATATTACGGAATATGCGCTAATTAAAGAGATTTATTTAGACGAAAGACCTGTATTTGGGCAAATCTTCGTCGATAATTTTGCTGAAGTGTCTCAATCACTCAGCGACCGTAAGAAGTCAAACTTGAATAACTTCGTAACCAATCAACTTACTAGCTGGGCAAATCATAATAATATCTACTTAAAACGTGTGAGTTCAGACCGTTTTGTCGCATTTTTAGATAAAAGTATCCTTTCAGAACTTGAAAAAACGAAATTCGAGATTATCGACCGCGTTCGTGAGACAACAGCACAACAAAATACTCCACTGACGGTAAGTATGGGATTCTCGTATGCTGATGATACTCAAAAAGAAATGAATTATGGTGAAATTGCTAAATTTGCGCAAGAAAATCTTGATTTAGCGTTAGGACGTGGCGGTGACCAAGTCGTTGTTCGTTCTAAAAACGAAGAAACACGCTTCTATGGCGGTAAAAGCAACCCGTTAGAAAAACGTACACGAGTACGTTCTCGTATGGTTTCTCAAGCTTTAGAAAACCTTATTGCAGAAGCGGATCAAGTAATGGTTATGGGGCACCAATATCCTGATATGGACTGTATTGGTGGTTGTTTAGGAATTCGAAGAATTGCTAAAATGCACGGTAAAACCTCATGGATTGTTACAAATTCAGAGCAATATTCGCATGATATCAAGAAATTGATGGAAGTTATCAAGAATAATGAACGCCTCTCTTCTGCTATCGTGAACCCAGAAATGGCGGAAGCCCTACTTACTGAAAACACGTTGGTGATTATTGTCGACGTAAGCAAACCTTCCCTATCCGCTGCTCCAGCAATCGTTGAAAAAGCGAATAAATTGGTGATTATCGATCATCACCGTCGTGGTCAAGAATTTCCTAAAAATCCAGACTTGGTATATATTGAACCGTATGCCTCCTCTGTTAGTGAATTGATTACAGAATTGTTGGAATATCAATCAGCGGAAGCCAAACAAATTAAACCAATCGAAGCAACCACTCTGCTTGCTGGAATCATTGTAGATACGCGTAACTTCACGCTTCGTACAGGGTCACGAACCTTTGATACGGCCAGCTACTTGAAATCCGTTGGCGCGGATACAATTCTGATTCAACGTTTATTAAAAGAAAATGTTGATACTTACTTAATGCGCTCGCATTTACTGAACACACTTGAAATGCTTCCTAACAATGTTGGTATTGTACACGGTGAAGAAAATACCATATATCCGACAGTTGTGGCAGCTCAAACGGCCGATATGATGTTGTCGATGGAAAATATTGATGCTTCATTCGTTGTTACAAAACGGAATGACGGTCGTGTGGGAATCAGTGCCCGTAGTTTAGGTAATAAAAACGTGCAACGTGTAATGGAAAAAATGGGTGGTGGCGGACATTTATCAAATGCTGCTACTCAGTTATCCGATATCACGATTGAAGAAGCAATCCGCCAATTAATTCAAGTCATCGAAGAAATTGGTAGTGAAATTAATTTATAATTAGGAGGAAGAAACATGAAAGTAATTTTCTTGAAAGATGTAAAAGGTAAAGGAAAAAAAGGTGACGTTAAAAACGTTGCAGACGGATACGCACAAAACTTCCTAATCAAAAATGGATTGGCTAAAGAAGCAACTTCAGCAAACTTAGCAACTTTATCAGGTCAAAAGAAAGCTGAAGAAAAACATAACGCAGAATTATTAGCAAAAGCCAAAGAAATTAAAGAGTTCTTAGAGCGCGAAGATACAGTTGTCACTATTAAAGCAAAAGCAGGGGAAGATGGCCGTCTATTCGGAGCTATCCCAGCCAAACAAATTGCTGAAGAATTCAACAAAACATTCAATGTTGAACTCGATCGTCGTAAATTCGAATTAGCAGCACCAATTCGTGCCTTAGGATACACTCGTGTTCCTGTTAAATTACACCACGATGTAACAGCGATTATGACTGTGAATATCGTCGCTCAATAATAAGAGTTATAAAGGATTTTCCCATTGTGGAGAATCCTTTTTCTTTTAGTTTTATATATGTGATACATTTCACAAAGTTATGAACTAACATTCTAGTTCCCGTTAAAGAAAAGACTCAATCTTCTGTTTTATTACAGCGTTTTATGATACAATGAAACTGTATTTTTATGGTTATTTTTAGTAGAAAGGGTGTTTGAATGGAAGAACTATATCCAAATTTAGTTCCGCCACAAAATATTGAGGCAGAAGAAGCTGTTTTAGGGTCTATTCTTCTTGCTAGTGACTCGATTATTTCGGTTATGGAATTTTTAACACCGGAAGATTTCTATCGTGTTTCTCATCAATTAATTTTTGCGGCAATGATTGAATTAAATCAAAACAATATCGATATTGACGCAATCACCGTTTCTGAGATTTTAAGACAAAAAAATCAGATGGAGAATATTGGTGGAGAAGTAACGTTAATCGAACTTCTTGATAAAGTGCCAACTGCAGCCAACGTAGAGTATTATACGCAAATTGTTTTAGAAAAATCTACGCGCCGTAAATTAATTAAAACTTCAACAAATATTGTAAAAAATGCTTACCAAGAGGATGAACCAATTGCTAACGTCTTGGATACTGCTGAGAAGGATATTCTTTCAGTATCGGAGGGACGTAATAAAGCAGGATTTGTTCCAATTAGCTCGGTTCTTCGTACTGCTTATGAAAGCTTAGAAGAGCGTGCGAAAAACAATGGTGAGGTTACAGGAATTGCGACAGGGTATATCGGCTTAGACAGAATGACTTCAGGGCTACATGCGGATGAGTTAATCATCTTAGCGGCTCGTCCATCTGTTGGTAAAACGGCCTTTGTATTGAATATTGCAAAGAACGTTGCCGTGAACCTGAATGAAACAGTAGCCATCTTCAGTCTTGAAATGGGTGCTGAATCCCTTGTAGAGCGGATTATCTGTTCTCATGCCAGCATCAACGCAGGACATTTGAAGACAGGTAAATTAACGCCTGAAGAATATACACAATATTTCGTGGCAACCGGAGCATTATCTGAAGCACCAATTTTTATTGATGATACTCCAGGAATTCGTGTTGCTGAAATTCGTGCAAAATGTCGTCGTCTAAAACAAGAACGTAATAATCTTGGATTAGTCGTAATCGACTACTTGCAGTTGATTGAAGGAAACGGGAAAGAGAGTCGTCAACAAGAGGTTTCTGAAATCTCTCGTAACTTGAAGAAATTAGCAAAGGAATTAAAAGTTCCAGTTATCGCACTTTCGCAATTATCGCGTGGAGTGGAACAGCGTCAAGATAAACGACCAATCATGTCAGATATTCGTGAATCTGGATCTATCGAGCAAGATGCCGATATCGTAGCATTCTTATATCGTGATGATTACTATCGTCAAGAGCCAGATGAAAATGGACATGTGCCAGAAGTGGAACCAAACAGTACCATTGAAGTGATTATCGAGAAAAACCGTAGTGGTCCTCGTGGAACGGTTGAATTGAACTTCATGAAAGAATTTAATAAATTTACAAATCTTGTGCCAGACGGAGTCGAACAAAACGCTCCAATGGCCTAATAATAGACATTTAAATGAATAATACAAAGAAGAGGTGCGTCAAATGTCATCAGTAGTAGTAGTAGGAACACAATGGGGAGACGAAGGTAAAGGAAAAATTACAGACTTCCTTAGTGAGAACGCAGAAGTCATTGCCCGCTATCAAGGCGGAGACAATGCAGGACATACGATTCAATTCAATGGAGTGACTTATAAACTTCACTTAATTCCATCAGGGATTTTTTCACCAGAGAAAATCAGCGTGATTGGGAACGGGGTTGTATTAAATCCAAAATCTCTTATCACAGAACTTGCGTATTTACACGAACGAAATGTGACTACTGATAACTTACGTATTTCTGACCGCGCACATGTCATCTTGCCATACCATATTCGCTTAGACCAATTACAAGAAGAAGCAAAAGGCGATAACAAAATTGGGACAACGAATAAAGGGATTGGACCTTGCTACATGGATAAAGCAGCGCGTGTTGGAATTCGTGTGGCAGACTTACTGGACCGTGAAGTATTTGCTGAACGTCTAAAAATCAACTTAGCTGAAAAGAATCGCCTCTTTACTAAAATGTACGATGCAGAGCCAATCGAATTCGACGATATTTTTGAAGAGTACTACGAATATGGTCAACAAATGAAACAATACGTTTGCGATACTTCTGTCATTTTAAATGATGCATTAGACCAAGGAAAACGCGTATTATTCGAAGGGGCACAAGGGGTTATGTTGGATATCGACCAAGGGACTTATCCATTCGTAACATCTTCAAATCCAGTCGCTGGTGGGGTAACTATCGGTAGCGGTGTTGGACCTTCAAAAATTAATAAAGTCGTTGGGGTATGTAAAGCGTACACTTCTCGTGTAGGGGATGGACCTTTCCCAACAGAATTATTTGATGAAATCGGCTCACGTATTCGTGAAGTCGGACGTGAATACGGAACAACAACTGGCCGTCCAAGACGTGTTGGTTGGTTCGATAGCGTTGTAATGCGTCACTCTAAACGTGTATCAGGTATTACAAACTTAAGCTTGAACAGTATCGACGTATTAACTGGTTTAGAAACAGTGAAAATTTGCGTCGCTTACCGTAAACCAAATGGAGAAGAAATTTCACACTACCCAGCAAGCCTAGTAGAACTAGCACAATGTGAACCAGTGTATGAAGAATTACCAGGTTGGAGTGAAGACATTACAGGATGCCGTTCGCTTGAAGAGCTTCCTGAAAATGCACGCAACTATGTTCGTCGTATTTCAGAATTAGTCGGCGTACGAATTTCTACATTCAGTGTAGGACCAGATAGAGAACAAACCAACATTTTAGAAAGTGTTTGGGCATAAAAAAAGTAATAGAGTAAAGGAGGATTTATATGAAAAAAATCCTAGTTGTAGATGATGAGAAGCCGATCTCAGACATCGTCAAGTTTAGTCTTACAAAAGAGGGCTTTGAAGTAATCACAGCCTTTGACGGTGAAGAGGGTCTGGTGGCTTTCAATGAAAAAAATCCAGATTTAGTTATTTTAGACTTAATGTTACCGAAAATTGATGGCTTAGAAGTATGCCGTGAAATTCGTAAAACAAGCAATGTCCCAATTATCATGGTGACAGCGAAAGACTCTGAAATCGATAAAGTTTTAGGGTTAGAACTTGGAGCCGATGACTATGTGACAAAACCTTTCTCAAATCGTGAATTAATCGCTCGTGTGAAAGCAAACTTACGTCGTCAGCAATTAGCTCCAGCGGAAAATGAAGAAGAAAAAACAGCTAACGAAATAGTATTAGGCTCACTCATTATCCATGAAGATGCTTATGTGGTTTCAAAACGTGGCGAAGAAATCGAGTTAACGCACCGTGAGTTTGAATTACTTCACTACTTAGCCAAACATATCGGGCAAGTAATTACACGTGAGCACTTGTTACAAACAGTTTGGGGATATGATTACTTCGGTGATGTGCGTACAGTAGACGTTACGGTACGTCGCTTACGTGAGAAAATCGAAGATACACCGAGTCACCCAACATGGATTATGACTCGTCGTGGGGTAGGTTACTATATTAAGACCCCAGATCAAGAAAAAGAAGCTTAAGATTAAAATGCGCTTTTCCTTGCCACCTGATCTACCGGCAAGAAAAGCGTATTTTTCTAAAAAGTAGAGGGGAAAATAACTCATGAAGACAGTGAAACGATTCTTTCGTTCCATTCAATTTAAGATTCCGATGCTGTTCATCTTGCTCTTAGTCATTTCACTGCAACTCATTGTCGCGAACTTCTTAACGCAATTAGAGTTGCAAATGGTGTCTAACTTCGAAGAACAAATCCAACTCCAAGTAGGGTTTTTGAAGAATAACGTACAACCCATTTTGGCAAAAGATGCAACGGACGAAGTGAAGATAGCTGAAATTTCGCAATTATTACAAGATTACCCAACAGGGAATAGTATTGTCGAAATTCGGATTATGGATATGCAAGGATATATTTTGGGAACAACCAATCAATCGCAGCAATCTGTGGTCGGAACGCGTTCAACGGAAACGGATGTGCAACAAGTAGTTGTTTCAAACACCATTCAAAGCTATAACTTTACTGAAGGGGATACTCGTTATTGGAAATATGTTTCACCCATTGATCCAGTGAATAATGCATCAGGGAATCCGGTTGGGATTATTTCGGTAACATCGAATATCGAATCGCGTTATACGCAAGTAAAAGATATCGGGGTTATCTTTATCAGTTCTTCTATCTTTGTCATTATTTTGGCTATCGTGATTACGGTGATGATTTCTCAAGGGATTACACGTCCAATCGCAGAGATGAAGCAACAAACAGAACAAATTGCTGAAGGAAACTATACGGGCGAAGTGATGATTTACGGGGATGACGAGCTTGGACAACTTGGACAAGCGATTAACAATCTCTCGGTGAAGATTAAGGAAGCGCAAGAAGGAACCGAAGCAGAACGGCAAAGGTTGGATAGTGTCCTTCGTCATATGAGTGATGGGGTTATCGCGACTGACCGTCGTGGACGTATTGTAATTATCAACGCGGCTGCGTTAGATATTTTAAACTTACGTAGCGAACGTATTGTCGGAACACCACTATTAGATGTATTACGACTCGATCACACGGTTACGTTTAGAGATTTACTAGAGTCTCAAGAAGAACGATTGATTACGTTTGAAGAAGACGGTGAAGATACCATCGTTCAATGTGAGTTCTCGGTTATTCAACGTGAATCTGGATTTATTAGCGGTCTTGTTTGCGTATTAACAGACGTTACCGAACAAGAGAAAATTGATCGCGAACGTCGTAATTTCGTATCGAACGTTTCCCATGAATTACGTACACCACTAACAAGTATTAAGAGTTATACAGAAGCGTTAGTAGATGGGGCATGGGAAAATAAAGAAATTGCGCCAGAATTCTTAAACGTTATCGAAACGGAAACGGACCGTATGATGCGTATGATTACGGACTTACTCAACTTATCGCGTATGGACCAAAACCGTTTGGGACTCGATAAGGAATTCGTGAATATGAACGAGTTGGTAAAACATATTGTCAACCGTTTCGAGATGGTACTTTCAAGTGACCAATATCGTGAAAAGAATTACCGTATTTTAACGGATATCACACAACGAGATTTATGGGTTGAAATCGACCAAGATAAGATGACTCAAGTATTGGATAATATTATCAATAACGCGATTAAATATTCTCCAGACGGTGGTCGTATTATCGTTCGTCTGATGGAGACTCATACCGATTTAATCGTGAGTGTAAGCGACGAAGGGTTGGGGATTCCGCGTAAGGATATTCCACACTTATTCGACCGTTTCTACCGTGTGGATAAAGCTCGTTCAAGAGCAATGGGTGGTAGTGGTCTTGGACTGGCTATTGCGAAAGAAGTTGTTCAATTACATGGTGGAAAAATTTGGGTGAACAGTATTGAAAACAAAGGGTCAACCTTCTTTGTTTCTTTACCGTATGTTCCATTTGAAGAGGACGGTGAATGGGATGAATTTTAAACGATATCGGATGATGCTAGGAACATTATTTGTTTTGATGGCGATTAGCTTTGTGTTTACTTATCTCATTGTGGTACGTCCGGTGGATTTCTTTTCCACTCAAAAGCAAAATAATAATGTTACAACACAACAAGATACAGGTGTGCAAGTTAGGGCAACTTATACAATAGAAGATGTATTCAGACCAACTCGTTTAGTGTTAACGAATAAAAATAAATTCGAAATGACGAGTAGTGCTTCTATTATGAAGGAAGTCAATACACACTTAAATAAACGGTTTACGAATTTGACGCGTCTAGAATCTATGGATGAGACAAGTTATGAGAATCTCGTCTTACGTGAAGCGCTCCTTCAAATCCTGTTTGATGGATTACATTCTTTTGGTATTGTGAATCGTTACTTTGATGGCTTGAATGATGAGTTCAGTAATGACCGTTTCTCACGAATTGTGATTCGTACAGATGACCCACATACAGCTTACTTCATTAACGATGAGAGTAAGCAACTCTACAGTGCAAAAATTGATGAGAGTTTGAAAACTGAACTAGAGGCATTATATGCAGATGGAGATTTTTACGAAGTTGAATCATATCGTGGAAAGACAAAACAATTCTTTGTTGAACAAGATAGCTTGAATGTAGAACAATCAGCCTACTTAATAGAACAGATTCCGATGAGTTTTTACATTACTCAATTATTTAGTAACCAATCAGAAATTCGTACACGTGGAGACGGAAAGACGGTTGTGTATAATGATAACTTGTCACAATTGAAATTGGACCGTACAACCAATATCGTCACTTTCTTTGAAAATCGTTCAGGTGAGGAAACGCTCCTGTATACGAATAACTTAACGCAAACTTTCAATCATATGAAACGACTTGGAGGTTGGCAATTGGGCATGAGCCTATTCTCGGTAGATTTAAGTAATAATCTAGTTGAATATGCCCGTTATGTGGACTCCTATCCAATTTTATCAAGTGGAAAAGAAGGATTTACGCAAATTAAAGCTAATACGAACGGCATCGAAGAAATGAGAACTTCTTCGCTGATTGCACAAACTCCATTACCGACGAAAAGTAAAAAGGTCATGATTGTTGGTGGAAAGACGATCGTGGCAGAGATGTTAAACGAAGGTTTCGTTATGAATGAGATTGAAGATATTCGAATCGGATATTCATGGACGATTAGTAGTGAAAGTGTACAAATCGTTGAGTTTACACCAACGTGGTACATTAAAAAGAATGGGACTTGGAAGACTCTGGCTGAATTAAAAGCTGAAAAGAGTCAAACAGAACCAACAAATGGACCGACAACAACGGGAGGTGACGCAGATGGATTTTAAGAGAAGCGCAGTCATTCTGATTGTCTGCTTTTTTTTCCTAAACCTATTCTTACTTGGACTTGTCTGGCAAAAAAGAACGGACACAAAGAATCCATTAAATACAAGTATTAACGTCATCGACCAAATGAAGTTAGACGGAATTACATTACCAACGCTGAATGCGACGGTAGAAGCCGTTCCTATTATACAAGTGACGCCAGAATCCACTGACGGTAAATTATCTAGTTTACCAAACCAAGTCGTGACAATCGAAAAAGGGGTCATCAATGGACAATTCATTACGCCTATTCAATTAGACTTAAGTGGATCTGTGTCAGCAGATAGTTTTGCAGATTTAACGAAAATCGTCGAAAATAATCAAGTAGCTTTCGGGGATCAATATATATGGTCCTCTTATAATCCAACAACTCGAAAAGTCATCTATGTACAAAAAGCAGATAAGTTACCGATTATGGATGGCTCGAGTCAAATCATCTTTACGGTGAATGCCAATGACCAAGTTGTCAGCTACGAGCAAATTTTTGCTGGAACGGTACAAGTACTTGGAAAAGAACGGGAATTGATTACCGCTCAAAAAGCAGTGGAAATTCTTTACTTGGCAGGTCGTATTAATTCAAAATCAACTGTTCAATCTGTAAAATTATCGTATTACCAATCGCTAGTGTTAAAAGATTTTTCAATATACTCACCAGCATGGTATATTGAAATTCGTCAAGCTGATGGACAATTAATTGCCCGTCGTGTGGATGCGATTCATGGAACGGTATTAGCAAACGAAACACTAGAAACAACGAATACACAAACACAACGTACAACGACCAATAATACAACAACAACGCAAACAGTACAGCAACAATAAGAAGGGAACAAGCATGCAAGAATCAGGTTTAAAAGTGAGTTTACTTGCGAGTGGTAGCTCGGGAAATGCTACTTACATCGAAACACCAAAACAAAAAATATTAGTGGACTGTGGACTCACTGGTAAAGCCATCACTGCTCAAATGGAGAAGATTAATCGCTCCATTTCAGATGTGGATGCCATTCTCGTCACCCACGAACATTCCGACCATATTAAAGGGATTGGGGTTCTGGCTCGTAAGTATCAAATCCCAATTTATGCCAATGAAAAAACGTGGCAAGCCATGGCTGGTAAAATCGGGAAAGTGGCGCTTGAACAACATGAAATCTTCAATACTGGAGAAACAAGAACCTTTGGAGACTTAGATGTCATGAGCTTTGCGGTCTCGCATGATGCAGCAGCTCCTCAATTTTATAGTTTCCAACACGAGGGCAAGCAGTTTGTAATGCTCACAGACACAGGTTATGTGAGCGATAAGCTAAGAGGTCTGTTGATAAATGCAGATGCGTACCTTATCGAGAGCAATCATGATTTAGAAATGCTTCGAATGGGACCTTACGCTTGGCATTTGAAACAACGTATCTTAAGCGATAAGGGTCACTTATCCAATGATGACGGTGCGCTCGCGATGTGTGAAATGATGGGCGACCGAACAAAACGTATTTATTTAGGCCACTTAAGCCAGGATAATAATATGAAAGAAATCGCCTATCAGACAGCCGAAAGTATTTTCCAAACGCATGATAAAGGAGTGCATCAAGCATTCGAGTTATATAATACGGATCCGTATGAACCTACAAGTTTATTTACTTTATAAAACTTAGCAAGAATAAAAGATTTATTTAAGTACTCTATAAGTTTTATTTCATATAAATTTCATATAAAAAAGGTATTGTAAACTTATTAATTTCGTTTTAAAAAATTAAAAAATTATTGTATCCTTACAAAGGAGAGGAGTGATAAGATGTCACAAGAACAATCATCTAGAAAAAAATCATCCAAGTCTTTTAAAAATGGCTTTATTGGTGGAGTATTGGGAGGGGCAGTCGCTGTTGCTGGCGGAGTTGGAATTATGGCCGTAACGAATCCTGCAAACCAAACAACATCATCTGCTACACAAACCTCACAAACACAAGTAGGAACAACAAAAACATCCACAGCAACTACAGGTGAAACAGCCATCACTACAGTAGTTGCTGAAGTGAAGAACGCGGTTGTTTCAGTGATTAACAAACAATCAACTTCAAGAAACTCATTAAGCGGAACACAACAATCTAGCGGCGAACTCGCTACTGCGTCTGAAGGTAGTGGGGTTATCTATAAAAACGAAAATGGATATGCGTATATCGTGACGAACTATCACGTTATCGCAAATTCTCAAGAATTAGAAGTTCTATTAGCGGATGGAACACGTGTAAAAGCTGAATTGGTTGGTGGTGACCAATGGACAGACTTAGCCGTGATTCGTATTGCCAATACAAATGTTACAACCGTTGTAGAATTTGCAAATTCGGATGATGTACAAGCAGGAGAAACGGCCATTGCGATTGGTTCTCCTTTAGGTAGTGAATTTGCTACAAGTGTGACGCAAGGGATTGTTTCAGCAACTAACCGTGCTGTTGCTACAGACGTTGATGGCGATGGACAAGAAGACTGGATTGTAACGGCCATTCAAACAGATGCGGCGATTAATCCAGGTAACTCAGGAGGTGCGTTAATTAATAGCGCCGGCCAACTAATCGGAATTAACTCAATGAAGATTTCTAACTCTTCTGTTGAAGGAATGGGATTTGCGATTCCAAGTAACGAAGTTGTTTCAATTATTCAACAACTGGAAGCAAATGGTAAAATCACTCGTCCAGCTCTTGGAATTTCGATGGTGAACTTATCAAATGTGAATACACGTGTTGTTCAACAATTGAACTTACCAAGCGATGTAACAGGCGGGGTAGTCATTGCTGAAGTGGCTTCTAACGGAAGTGCCAGCGCAGCAGGATTACAAGCTTACGATGTCATCGTTGAAATGGATGGACAAGAAATTCAAGGAATTCAAAACTTACGTAAAGTTCTTTACAGCCATAACGTTGGCGATAAGTTAGAAGTTACTTACTATAGAAATGGACAAAAACAAACTACAACGGTTTCTCTAACAGAAACAAGCAGTCCAAGTTTATAACAATAACGAAGAAGGAGTCGAATAGCGAAGTGCTATTCGACTTTTTTTGTGCATTTCCACAGACTTATCCACAAAATTGTGGATAAGTCTGTGGAAAACTATAGGATTTCCCATTTGTCAAGTCTGTGAAGTGGAAAAACGGTGTTGAAAATGGACAGGCTAAAAATAGCTTGATTATCGGTTTTTATTGAAAAAAGTTATTCACATGATAAAATTTTATTGTGGATAACTTTAACGAAAAACAGTTAAAAACGTTGATATAACAACATTTTTGTATGCACAAATAGTGTGTGGATAACTGTGGATAACTGGAGTTTTTACACCGATGGGAAATATAACAATTAGATAACAAATAAAAATTTCGAATCAATATCTAGTGTTTTTTATAAAAAAAGCTCAAAATTTAGGGGCGAACATGTGTACATGTGGATAACTTTGTGGATAACTGTGGATAAAGGGATAAAACAAGCAATTTTTTCCAAAAAAAGGTAAGATAATTTGTGAAATGAGGGGATCAAATGAATATCACAATTGTGAGTGTAGGAAAACTAAAAGAAAAGTATTTAAAACAAGGAATCGATGAATACGCAAAACGCTTAGGTAGCTACTGTAAGTTTCAAGTGGTCGAAGTACCAGACGAAAAGGCTCCTGAAAACTTAAGCGATAAGGAAATGGAACAAGTGCTCGAAAAAGAAGGAGAACGAATCCTCGCTAAGATTAAAGATGGGGATGTCGTTGTGGCCATGGCGATTGAAGGAGACTTAGTGAGTTCTGAGCAATTGGCTAAAGAAATGGATACTTTCGCGCTTCACGGTAAGAATTCGATGGTCTTTGTCATCGGAGGCTCTCTTGGGTTAAGCCCAGCCGTGAAAAAACGTGCGGACCGTAAAATCTCATTTGGCCGTATTACCTTGCCGCATCAACTCATGAGACTTGTATTAACCGAACAAATCTACCGTGCATTCCGTATTAATGCGGGTCATGCGTATCATAAATAAGTAAAGATACTCATAGAAAAAGTGAAAAGAAAATGCAAAATGAAAATTGTATTTTCATATTATTTTCATAATGAACCTCTATACTTTAGTTATTCCCAAAGAGAATATTTATCCTCCCAAATAAATATTTCTAATCCTTTTTTCCACGAAGCCTGTTATATC
>CAUTST010000022.1:0-25903 GCA_963540995.1 uncultured Streptococcus sp. | reverse complement strand
CTTCGACTTCTTCTCTTACATTTTCAGTAAACGAAGGCGTTTCTATGCGACTAGATTCTACATTTGATGTCTTCAATTGCCATTCCAATGTTTGTTGGACTGGTTTTGGAGCCTCTACGCGATTTTCTTTTCTTTTGAAGGATAAGTCTTCAATCGATTCAGGAATGCGCTGTACGCCCTGTATCGCCTCTCTAATCGCCTTTTGAATCACCTGTGAGAGTTCTTGCTCTTTACTAATTCGCACTTCTTGCTTCGTTGGATGGACGTTCACATCGACGAGTTGCACGTCCATTTCAATCGAAATAATCGTAATCGGGAATCGTCCCACCATCAATGTCGAGCCGTATCCTAATGTAATGGCTTTTGCAATCGCCATATTGCGGATTGGACGTCCATTAATGAAAATCGATAAGTAATTGCGGTTCGAACGTGTGAGTTCTGGGAGTGACGTATATCCAAACACTTTGAAATCTTCGTCTTCCCCATGAAACGGTAACATCTTACGCGCATTTACGGGTCCAATATTTCCAGCAACGGCTTGCAGCAAATCCCCTTTCCCAGAGGTTTGCAACAACAGATTCCCATCATTTTTTAAAACAAAGGCAATTTCTGGGTGACTAAGAGATGCCTTACTCACCACATCGGTAATATGCGCTAGTTCCGTTTGCAATGTACGAACGAATTTCAACCTCGCTGGTGTGTTATAAAACAAATCTTCCACAAGGAAAGTCGTTCCTTTTAATGGCGGAACGGTCTTCTCTTCTTTAATTTCACCAGACTCAATCTTCAACTCTACGCCACTCTCTTTGCCTGTTGAAGTCGTAAGCGTCACTTTCGATACGGCTGTAATACTCGCCAAGGCTTCACCACGGAAACCGAGCGTACGGATTCGAAAGAGTTGTTCCGGCGAATAGAGTTTACTCGTTGTATGACGTTTAATCGACATACGAGCGTCCTCTTTCGTCATCCCGATTCCATTATCTTGAATGCGAATTTTGCGAAGTCCACTCTCTTCGATTTCAATCTCGATACGCGTACTCTTAGCGTCAATTGCATTTTCAAGTAATTCTTTTACTACAGAAGAAGGTCGTTCGATGACTTCCCCTGCTGCAATCTGGTTTGTCAGTAATGTACTTAATTCTTTAATTGTTCCCATACACTACTCACCCTTTTCCATTTGTTGCCATTTATACAGGATGTTCATTGCATCCATTGGCGTCATACTCATTAAGTTTAATCCTTTAAGCTCGTGTACCCATTCCGGCATGCTTTCTCTTTCTTCTTCAAAGAGCGATACTTGTTCCACGAAGGTGCTATTTTCATTGGCGACCCCTTTTGCTTCTAAATGAGTTAAAATCGTGCTCGCATTTTTTAATAGCTCTCTTGGAAGTCCAGCAAGCTTCGCCACATGAATTCCGTAGCTCTTATCGGCAGGCCCTTCTAATACTTTATGCAAGAAGACCACTTCGCCATTTTCTTCAACGGCTCCTACATGCACATTGCGTAAATCTGCATATTTCTCACTGAGTCGTGTTAACTCGTGATAGTGCGTTGAGAAAAGTACTTTGGCTGTTAAATGTTCATGAATATACGTGATAATCGCTTCAGCAAGCGCCATCCCATCATACGTAGCCGTTCCACGTCCGATTTCGTCAAACAATAGTAAGCTTGTTTCGTCTGCATTACGTAAGGCGTGGTTTGTCTCCATCATCTCTACCATGAACGTACTTTGGCCAGAAATTAAATCATCGGCTGCCCCAATACGAGTAAAGATTTTCGTGAAGACTGGAATCGTTGCACTCTTGGCAGGTACAAAACATCCGATTTGCGCTAAGATGACGCAGAGTGCTAATTGTCTCATGTAAGTGGATTTACCAGACATATTTGGCCCTGTAATGAGAAGAATGTGTTCCTCTGGGCTCATTGAAATGCTATTTGGCACATACGTTGATTGTCCCATGACCTTTTCAACGACCGGATGGCGCCCATCTTCAATCCAAAGTCTACGGTTCTTCATCGAAATGGTTGGCTTCACTAAGTGATAACGTTCGCTCACCACACTGAAGGCTTGTAAGACGTCGATTGTTGCGACAGTTTTCGCCAATTGTTGTAACTGAGCGGTATAGTGTTTCACCTGTTCACGTACTTCTACGAATAATTGATATTCGAGAGCGCTTGATTTTTCTTCCGCTTCTAAAATCAGCGTTTCTTTTTCTTTTAATTCAGGCGTAATAAAACGTTCCGCATTCGCTAGTGTTTGTTTACGTTCATAACGACTGCTATCAAGTTTTGATAAATTTGATTTGGTCACTTCGATGTAGTATCCAAACACCTTATTGAAACTAATCTTCAATGAACTAATGCCTGTTTGCTCACGTTCTTGTTGTTGCAAGGCAGCAATCCATTCTTTCCCATGTTTCATCGTATCACGGTACGTATCCAGTGTAGCGTTATACCCTGAACGGATAATATTTCCATCTGAAATCGTCAATGGTGCATCCTCGTCGATGGCACGGTCGATTAAATCGTATAACTCAGGAATATCGAATAAGTTTTCTCCTAGTGCACTCCAAACTTCCGAATCCAAGCTATCGACAATCGATTTAAAGATGGGCACTTGTCCAAGTGTTTGCTTGAGTTGCAAGAGGTCACGCGCATTGGCGGTCTCAAATGACACTTTTCCAAAAATCCGTTCTAAGTCGTACACACGTTTCAATGTTTCGATAAAGTCTGTCCGTTCAAAGTAATGTTGGTTCAACGTTTCCACAAGTGCATGGCGTTTTTGAATCGCCCCTTCTAATACAAGTGGTTTTTCAAGCCATTGTTTAAGGAGTCGTCCCCCCATGGCTGTTCGCGTTTCATCTAAAAACCAGAATAGTGACCCATGTTTTTGGTTGGCACGAATAGTCGTCGTTAACTCTAAGTTCCGTTTCGTTTCGTAATTCATTGAGAGATAGAATTCACTTTGGTATGCTTGCGCCTTTTGTAAGTGCGAAAAACTTCTCTTTTGAGTGAGTTTCAAGTAGCTTAATAGATTTTGCACGCATCGGATAGAAGCCTCATCTTCTAATTCAGAAACCAAGTCCGTGCAGTCTTCTCTATCAATTTGTTCTTTTTCAATCGTTGAAATCAAGATTTGCATACTTGTAAAGAGATGGCGAAGTTCTTCTGTCACATCGCTTTCAACAAGAACGACTTCTCGACACATTAAGCTTGAACATTCACTACGCACTTCTTCCAAGTTTTCAAGTTGTGTCACTTTCAATTCCCCTGTTGACACATCCACATACGAAAGTGCGAATCGTTTCCCAACAAGCGGTAAAATCGACACTAAATAATGGTTTTGATTTTGCGCTTGGTATTCTGTATACGTTCCTGGCGTCAAGACTTGAACAACGTCTCGCTTCACCATTCCCTTTGTCAGTTTTGGATCTTCTAACTGCTCACAAATGGCTACTTTCTTTCCAAGTTCAATCAATGTTTTAATATATTCTTTTGCGGCATGATGAGGAACTCCACACATTGGAATGGGGTCCTCTGCATTTTTATTTCGACTGGTGAGTGTAATTTCGAGAAGTCGTGCTGCTTCAATCGCATCATCATAAAACAATTCATAGAAATCACCTAGTCGATAGAACAATAAGCAATCCGGATACTTTTCTTTAATCGAAAAATACTGTTGCATCATAGGTGTGTGTTTCGTTTTTTGTGGCATTTCTGACTCTCTTTCTAATCTTTTTATTCAAAAAATGGTGTATCTGGAGTAATGCGAATCGGTTGAATCGATTTCGCCTTCCCCGTTTTATCATCAATATCAATTAAACAAGCACTTAGCTGGCCTTCGTCGTCTTCAGCCACTTCAAATCGTGCCGGTAATTGATTGAGGAATTTTGTAATAATAATATCGCGCTCCATCCCGAGAATTCCGTTATACGGACCTGTCATTCCGACATCGCAAAGGAAGGCTGTCCCTTGTGGAAGAACGCGTGCGTCGTTTGTAGGCACATGCGTATGTGTTCCAACGACGGCAGATACTTTCCCATCCAAGTACCAAGACAACGCTTGTTTCTCACTCGTTACTTCGGCATGGAAGTCGATAAAGATAATCGGTGTTCTCTTTCTAGCTTCTTCAACTGCCTCAGTGATTTTGGCAAACGGATCGTCTAATGTATTCATAAAGACACGTCCTTGCAAGTTAATGACAGCCACTTCTTTATCATTACATTTTACATAAACGATTCCTTTCCCTGGAACGCCTGCTGGATAATTTAGCGGTCGTACCATTTTTGTGGCCTCTTCTATGAAATCAAAAATGGCTTTGTTATCAAAGGCATGATTCCCAAGCGTTACAACGTCTGCTCCTGCCTGCAATAACTCCTTATAAATCTTCTCCGTAATTCCTTTTCCATGGGCAGCATTTTCCCCATTAATCACGGTAATTTGTGGTTTATATTTTTTCTTTAATTTTGGAACATATTGTGCGACCATCTCTCTTCCAAGAGAACCGACCACATCGCCAACAAATAATAATTTCATAAGAGTGCCTCTTTCTAAATCAATGTAGCTCTATTTTACCATAAAACAAGGCTAGAAAATACCTAGATACAACTCTACACTAGGTAGCTAAAATTAACAGTTATGTTAATTTTTACATCATTTGTAATAACACCATATATATAACCGTTGGGACAAAGATACTCAGTAATGTATTCTCCTTCCACCATTGCAACAACACTACGATTGTGACTGCAATGAGTTCTGGAATCCCATAGGGTGCTTCAACAAACGAAATTTCCTTTAGACAATACACGACTAGAATCGTAATGATTGCTTGGGGAAGAACACTAGCAATAAACTGCGTGCGGTTAGAGAGATTCGTTTGGTTACGGAGTACTAGAAATGGGAATAATCGAATCGCAAACGTCACTACTCCACTGGTGATAAGAGCCAGTAAAATATAAGTATTACTCATTTTCTTCCTCCTTCATTTGTAGTTTCTCACGTTCAAAAATAGCAATTAATCCAATCATCGTTGTCGCCAATGCGCACACAAGGAAAGTTTGTTTTCCAACAAGAATTAACCAGAAAACCGCACTAACGCCCCCAATGATAAACGGAAAGTACCGGTTGGCCTTCTTTAATTGGTTCACAAGAATCACCACAAAGAGTGCCGTCATTGAAAAATCAATCCCCTTTGTTGAAAACGGGAGAAATTCTCCGATGACCACTCCAATGATGGTCCCAAGAATCCAATAGCAATGGTTCAAGAGTCCAACATAGACCATCACCTTCTCGTTTGCTTTGGTTTTTGCTTGTTTCATTCCAACTAATAACGAGAAAGTTTCATCCGATAAGGCGAAGATTAAATAAAAAGCCTTCCACCCCATTTTTTTAAATTCTTCAATAAAGCTAACGCCGTAAAATAGCATTCTGGCATTAATAAATAAAGTCATTAAGGCAATCATCCAAAAACTCATCCCTGCACTCATAAATGAGACAAGGGCAAATTGCATGGATCCTGCATACACAAATATACTTGAAAAAATAGAGGCCCAAGCAGGAAACCCTTCTTGAGACATCAGGAGTGCAAATGCAATTCCTAAAAAGAGATACCCGAAACAGATGGGCAAACTAATTGTAAATGCCTGTTTTAATTCTTTCATACATTCTCCTAAAAACAAAAAAAGATTGAAAGCCTGATAGAACCAGGCCTTCAATCTCTTATTCTAACTTATTTTTATAAAGATTTAAATGTATTCACTACATTTTCTACAGTGAATCCTAATGTTTCCATTACTTTATTTCCGTTTCCAGATAAACCGAAGCGGTCGATTGTAACAGTGGCTCCATCAAGACCAACGTATTGTCCCCATCCGAAACTTGCACCCATTTCAACGGCTACACGTTTACGAACATCGCTAGGTAATACTGATTCACGGTATTCTTTTGGTTGTTCTTCGAATAAGTTCATTGATGGCATTGAAACTACTGATACATCAATCCCTTCTTCAGCAAGAACTTTTTGCGCTTCGACTGCAAGAGCGACTTCAGAACCTGTTGCAATCAAGATACCTTCTGGTGTATCGCATTTTTGAGGACTTACTACATATGCCCCACGTTTCACACCTTCGTATGCTAATTCCTGTGAATGTTCAAGAACTGGTAAGTTTTGACGTGAGAATACGAGTACTGTTGGACGGTCTTTTGCTTCTACCGCTACTTTCCATGCAGCAGATACTTCATTTCCATCAGCAGGACGAATCACGTTTAAGTTTGGAGTTGCACGGAACGCTGCTAATTGCTCGATTGGTTCATGCGTTGGTCCATCTTCCCCAACAGCGATTGAGTCATGTGTATAAACATAAATTGCTGGTAAATGAGAGATTGCCGCAACCCGCATTGCTGCTTTTAAGTAGTCTGCGAATACGAAGAATGTACCGCCATAAACACGATTACCACCATGGAGTAGCATACCGTTCATGGCTGCACCCATCGCAAATTCACGAACCCCAAACCAAATATTTCTTCCACCGTAATTTTCATGTGAGAAGTCAGTATCTGCTTTGTTCATGGTGTTGTTTGATGAAGAAAGGTCCGCAGAGCCACCCCAGAAGAATGGAATATGTTTTCCTAATTCTTGAATCGCAGCTTGGCTTGTCACACGAGAAGCCATTGCTGGGCTACCAAATTCATAAGAAGGTAAAACTTCTTTCAAGTCTACATGAATCTTTTCTGCAAAGCTGTCTTCGAATTCTTTTGCAAGTTCTGGATAAGCTTGTTTATAGCCTTCGAATAAAGTTTTCCATTCGTTATAGTCATTTTCACCTGTTTGCACTAATAATTTATCAAAACGATGTTGTACTTCTTCAGGCACTTCAAATGGGCCATATTCCCATCCGTAGTTTGCTTTTGTAGCAGCGATGCCGTCAGGTCCTAAAGGAGCCCCGTGTACTTTATTGGTTCCTTGGTTTGGAGCACCGTAACCAATAATTGTTTTCACTTCGATAATTGTTGGTTTTTCTTTTTGGAATTGTGCTTCTTCGATAGCTTCAGCGATTTCGTCTAAATCATTTCCGTCTTCCACACGGATATAGTTCCAACCTAATCCTTTGAAGCGTTTCTTCACATCTTCAGTGAACACTTTATTTAAAGGACCATCTAAACAGATATCGTTTGAATCGTATAATACGATTAATTTGTTTAATTTCAATGTTCCTGCAAGAGAGGCTGCTTCGTATGAAATACCTTCCATTAAGTCTCCGTCACCACATAATACATAAGTGTGGTGGTCAACGACTGGGTAGCCTTCACGATTGAATTTCGCAGCAAGGTGCGCTTCAGCCATGGCCATCCCAACACCATTTGCAAACCCTTGTCCAAGAGGACCCGTTGTTGCATCTACCCCATCCGTGTCATGGACTTCTGGGTGTCCAGGTGTTTTACTTCCAAGTTGGCGGAAGTTTTTCACATCTTCAATCGATAAGTCATATCCTGATAAATGTAATAAAGCATATAACATTGCAGAACCATGGCCTGCTGATAATACAAAGCGATCGCGATCCACCCAATTCGAACGTTTTGGGTTTACTTTTAAATATTTAGACCAAAGTACATAGGCCATTGGTGCAGCACCCATTGGAAGACCAGGGTGTCCTGAATTCGCAGCTTGAATGGCATCCATACTCAATGTACGAATTGTATTCACTGCTAGTTGATCGGTTTTATCAAACATACAATCACTCCTTAAAATTTGTTTTCCTTACCAGAACTTACTCTTCTATTTTACTAAGCTATCGAACCTTTTGCAACCGTTATTTTTATGACAAATAAAAGATAGTAACCCCTTGCAGAAAACATATTTCTTTCATGAATTCAGCATATTTTGCCAAAATAAAAAGGCTGAAAATTTCAGCCTTCTCACATCTATTCTGCGTCTCGGTTGTGCAATCCTTTTTCTTTTTGGATCGCTCTTAGTTTTTCAGGAGTAACGTCATTGCCCTCTTTATCGACGACTTTTAGTCCTTCGATATGATTACGCATGCCTCCACGAAAAGCTTCTAAATACTCTTGACGCAAGAGTTGTTGTTCCTTTTCTTCCGTTGGCGTAAGTTTTCCTTCTTTTTTCTTTTTGGCTAATTCATTAATACGATTAATCTTTTCTGGTGATAACATTTTTATCATTCCTTTCCTTCGTTTCGTCTCCTAGTGTATCACGAGACAAAATTTTTTCCTAAAAATCTGACTAACATGCGAACATTTGTTTGATTTCTATTTACAAAGTGTGTTACACTAGTCCTAAAGAAGGAGATGTTCCGATGACAAATTTAAAAGATTCTAGACAATTAGATGTATTACAGTTTATTTATAAAGAAGTTCAAGAGCACGGTTATCCGCCAACAGTGCGTGAAATTTGTAACGCCGTTCAACTCTCTTCGACTTCAACCGTTCATGGTCACTTATCAAGACTTGAGAAAAATGGCTTAATCCAACGTGACCCAAGTAAGCCACGTGCCATTGAATTAACGATGGCTGGTCTAAAAGCCATTGGTGCTAAATCAACGGCAATTCCAATGCTTGGTGTAGTTACAGCCGGCGAACCAATTCTTGCTGTAGAAGAAGCAAGTGACTTCTTCCCAATCCCACCAGAATTGCAAAACGATGCAGATGATTTATTTATGCTCCGTATTAAAGGAGACAGTATGATTAATGCCGGTATCTTTGATGGTGATTCTGTCATTGTCCGTAAACAATCAACTGCCTCAAACGGTGAAATCGTTATTGCGATGACCGAAGAAGACACTGCAACTTGTAAGAGATTCTATCTCGAAAGCGACCATGTGCGCCTAGAGCCAGAAAATGACACGATGGACCCTATCATCTTACCGAACTGTACGATTTTAGGAAAAGTGGTTAGCTTATACCGCAGTCGTATTTTCTAAACCAAACGAAAACCTCCGCTCAAAATCATGAGCGGAGGTTATTTTAATTTCCTTACGCTTTTAACGTTACTTTCCCTACTTCTGCTTTCCCTGAAACCGTTCCTTCTGTTGCAATAGCGATGGATTCTACTTTATCCATATTCGTAAACAGAACCATCATCGCAGTATCTTTACCTGCTTCTTTTAACGCTTCTAGGTCTACTGTCGATAACACGGTATGTTCATCCACCTTTTGCCCAACTGTTACAGTCGTTTCAAAAGGGCCCCCTTTTAATTCAACGGTATCAATTCCCATATGAACGAGTACTTCCAGTCCGCCAGCAGTTTGAATACCTACCGCGTGAAGTGTTGGAAAGACATTCACCACTTCCCCTTTCACTGGAGAAGTAATCACACCGCTTGAAGGAATAACGGCAAATCCATCCCCCATCATTTTGCCTGCAAACACTGGATCATTCACTGTAGTAATGGGAACAATTTCTCCACCAGCCAGTGCAAATACTGGCACTTCTTTTTCAACTTGATTCTTTTTAAAAAATCCAAACATTTTATCGTCTCCTTATTCTGGTTGAATGGCATGTAATGTATTTGAGAAAATCGAGCGTTTGCGTTCTTTATCGATTTCCTTGTAGTAACTATATAAAATATCGACAATGACAAGAACTGGGAATTGCGGTGTAATGGTCGTTCCTTGCTCTAAGGCATTCTTCATCGCAATGAGCACTAACTCATCACAATCTTGTTGCAACTCTTCGCTCTTCTTAGAAGTAATCAGAACGGTTTTGGCGCCTTGAAGTTTCGCAATATTCACAGCATTCACAACACTTTCGTTCGCCGATACCGTTATTCCAATCACAAGGCAATCTTCATCGACTAGAACACGATTCATCAGCATCGTATGTAAATCCGTAATCGCCTCACAAATCATCCCGAGTCGCATAAACCTAAACTTCATTTCCAAGGCTGCTAACCCGGAACTTCCTTGTCCATAGATATACACGCGTTTGGCCTTACTGAGCATGTCACACACATGAATCAGTTGTGCTTCATTGATGAGTGAGAAGGATTTCGTTAAGAGATCTGCGTAATCGTCTAACACAATTTTGGTTAAATCATTATGCAAGTTTGTCTCTTCTTGCTTCCCCTTTTGATAATCATAAATGAACTGCCTATACCCTTTATAGCCACACTTTTGAGCAAAGCGTGTTAAAGATGGAATCGATACGAATAATCTCTTGGATACTTCTTGTGCGGATAACGATTCATTTTCCGGAATCACAGCCAAAAAATATTTCGCAATCGTTTTTTCAATTGGCGTCAACGTATCATAAATCGATTCAATCATCGGCGCTACTTTTTTCTCAAATGACAACATCTGCTTTTCCCCTTTGCATTGTTACCCTCATTATAGCACAGGTTACAAAAAAGATTTTGCCTTTTTTCAAAAAATAAAAGATGGACTAATCTTTTGGACCAGTCCATCTACAAAGGTGTTTTCACTGACTAGTCGTCTACACCTAAAATTTCATTAATATTGTTCTTATAAAGAATGGCTTTTGCACCGTAAATAGCTTGAATACCACCTTTTACTTCAAGAACATCTACCGCACCGATGTCTTTCAATGTTTCTTTGTTGACTTTATCAACCTCTTTTACAGAAACACGTAGACGAGTGATACAAGCATCCACATCTTCGATATTTTCTGCTCCACCTAGAGCTTCGATAATTCGAACGCTGTCTTGTTTCAAGCTATCGCGTGTTTCAACAACTGGTTTGTCGTCTGATTCTAAAGAATCTTCAAGGCGACCAGGAGTTGCTACGTTAAATTGAGTGATGAACCATCTGAATACGACATAGTATAGACCACTCCAGATTAAACCAAATGGAATTTGTAATAACCAGTTTGTCTTATCGTTACCTTGTAATACCCCGAATAATGTGAAGTCAATTACCCCACCTGAGAATGTATTCCCGATTGAGATGTTCAAAATATCCGCGATGAAGAAACTTACCCCATCAAGGAATGCGTGAACAACATATAATACTGGACTTACGAATAAGAACATGAACTCGATTGGTTCTGTAATCCCTGTAATGAATGAAGTTAATGCAACCCCTAAGAATAAACCTGCATATTTTTTACGACGATCTTTTGGTACACAGTGATACATTGCTAAGCAGGCAGCTGGAAGACCGAACATCATTGTTGAGAAACGACCAGCGAAGAAACGAGTTCCTTCAGTAAATAGGCCTACGTGGTTAGGATCTGCTAATTGAGCAAAGAAGATTTTTTGAGCCCCTGCAATTGTTTGACCAGCGACAACTTCCACTCCACCTAATTCTGTATACCAGAACATTGGATAAATCATATGGTGTAATCCGACTGCACCACATAGACGCATTAAGAATCCATATAAGAATGTACCAATAGGACCCGCTTGTGAGATATATCCACCAGTTGAAACTAATAATTGTTGGAATGGTGGCCATACGACAAAGAAGATAGCCCCAACAAAGATTGCTGCAAATGAAGTTACGATTGGAACAAAACGGCTACCACCGAAGAATCCAAGAACTTGTGGTAATTGGATATTGTTGTAGCGGTTATGTAACCAAACTGCGATTGCACCAATAACGAGAGCACCGATAACCCCAGTATCAATTGAAGCATCTTTACCCATGTATAATCCTACAAGAGCTTTGATTGTCGCAGTCATTACTAAGTAACCAGTAACCCCAGCAAGTGCTGCAGTCCCTTTGTCACGTTTTGCTAAACCAATACATAAGCCCACACAGAGAAGAAGTGAAAGGTTTGCAAAGATAACTTCCCCTGCTTGGCTCATTACTTTAAAAATTGCTTGTAATACGTCGTTATTTAATACAGGATATGTGGCTACTGTTACCGGGTTGGATAAAGCTCCACCAATCCCTAATAACAAACCGGCTGCCGGTAAAATGGCAATCGGTAACATAAAGGCCTTCCCTATTTTTTGTAAAAATTTAAACATGTGGTTTTCCCCCTTAAACTATAAATCAGTGATGTTTAATCTTTTCCTACTTGTTGAATCGCATCAACAAATTTTTTCGTGATGAGTTGTGGACGAGTAATCGCTGATCCGACAACGACACTATACGCACCTAACTCAAGCACACGTTTCACCTTCTCAGGTGTATCGATATTGCCTTCTGCAATCAGTGGATGTTTGATTCGTTCTAAAACTGTTCTCAAGATTTCAAAATCATTTTCTTCAATTTTATCGCCTTTACTTTGTTTGGTGTATCCTACTAAAGTACTTCCGATAAAATCAAAGCCGAGATCATCAGCATGAATCATTTCTTCTACCGTTGAACAGTCTGCCATCAGTAATTGTTCTGGATATTTTGCTCTGATTTCATGGTAGAAATCATCAAGCGTTTGTCCATTTGGTCGAGTCGATGTAGTGGCATCCAGAGCAATAATCTCTGGTTTCACCGTCATCAATTCGTCAATTTCTTTCATCGTAGCAGTAATAAAGACGTCGCAATCTTCATAATCACGTTTAATAATTCCAATAACTGGTAAATCGACAGCCTCTTTGATTGCTTTGATGTCAATCACTGAATTGGCACGAATCCCTTTCGCTCCTCCTTCCTGTGCAGCAACTGCCATACGAGCCATAATATAATCACTATGTAATGGTTCATGCGGCAATGCTTGGCATGATACAATTAATTGACCTTGTAATCTCATAAACAGCCTCCTTCTATTTTTAGTAAACCCTTACATTTATAGTATACTTACCTTAGAAAACATTTTCAATATCGAACCTATTTTTAGTAACTACTTTCAGGATAAGGTAGAAAAACCAACTCCATCAACCCTTTATAGAAATTACTTTCATCAAAAAAGCCACTCTTGTAAGAACAAGAATGGCTTTTCGTTACATTTTAATGAGTTGATGCTTAAACGCGTAAATCGTTGCTTGCGTTCTATCTTCTACTTCTAATTTCGAGAGGATATTTGAGACGTGCGTTTTCACTGTCTTCAATGTGATAAACAACTCGTCTGCAATTTCCTGATTCGATTTTCCTTGAGCGATTAAGAGTAACACTTCTAATTCGCGCTGTGTTAAATCTTCATGCAAGAAATGTTGTTGTTTCATTTGGATACGGTTCACGAGTTTATCCGTTACTTGAGGTTCAAATACCCCATCCCCTTGATACGTATCACGAATGGCTTTTGCAATTTGAGAAGCAGAAGCCGTCTTTAGGATATAGCTCTTTGCTCCTGCGTTAATGGCAGGAAAGACTTTCTCATCATCAATAAAGCTTGTTAGAATGATGATTTTTGCTTGCGGCCATTTTTCAAGGATTTCTTTTGTCGCTTCAATCCCATCCATCTCTGGCATCACAAGGTCCATTAAAATGATATCTGGTTTTAATGCAAGTGCTTTCTCAACACCTTCACGACCATTCTTCGCTTCATCAATCACTTCGATATCATCTTGCATCGATAGATAAGAAGACACTCCAAGTCGTACCATCTCATGATCGTCTACTAGTAATACATGTATCATTATTCACCCTCCATGTTACGACTAAGCGGAATCTTAATTTCAATTGTCGTCCCTTGATTTGGGAAGCTAACAATCTTCACTTGCCCACCGAGTCCTTGTACTCTTTCTTTCATATTATTAATTCCATAGCTTCCTGGAAGAATTTCCTCAGTATTAAATCCAACGCCATTATCTTCTATTTTAAAGAGAACATTGGAGTCTGTTTGACGTAAGTATACTTCTAATGTGGTTGCACGCGAATGACGCAATGTATTCGATAGAAGTTCTTGTGCAATTCTAAAGAGATGATCTTCGACCCCTTCTGGTAGTTGGACGTCTTCGATATCCCAATGAATCTGCATCTGTACTTTCGTTTGTAATTCGACGAGTAATCCTTCAATACCTGCTTTCAATGATTTATTTTCCAATGAAATCGGTCTTAAGTGTAGAAGCAATGCTCTCATCTCCGCTTGCGCTTGTGAGAGGACATGTTCAATCATCTTCAATTGCTTTTGTTCTTTCTCATCAAACTTGTCTGCACGTTCATTTAACGCAGAAATCATCATCATTGCTGCAAACAATTGTTGGCTTACAGAATCATGTAATTCACGAGCGATACGGCGTCTTTCTTGTTCAATGACTTGTTCTTTCGTTTCAGTTCCTAAAAACTGTGGTTTACTTCCTAATTGTTGCAATTCAAGAGATAAGTTTTCTAAGCGTTCTGAAATGGCCGCTGTCTGTTCATAAAAGACATTTAAATCTACAACCGTCGCTTCATTAATCCAGTTTTGCTTATCTTCTTCTTTGACTAATGAATACTTTGCTCTTTGAATCATGAGGAGTTGCTCCCCCATTTTACGCTCTGCTTGACGATTTAAAAGTATCATTGTACAAGCTGTAATTAACCCTAATAATAAGATTAAGAATAAATACAACGTTACTGTTCCGAGAATCTCTTGAAACTTTAGTGTCTCTACTAATTCATAGCGAATCCATTTTCGAAATAGGAATAGGAAAATGGTACTCACAAAGCTATACACTGCTGAATAGAGCATCCAGCTTTTAAAGAGGCGTTGCTTCATGCTTCAATCACCTCAACCTTCCCAGCGACGATAGTGGTATAAATCTTCACTCGTTTCGTACTGCGATTATAGCCTGCACTATACAGTTGAATCGATTCATTACTTATTGTATAGGTTTGATTCTCAAATTCCACTTGTCCACCGAATCCATGATGATGAATCATCACCCCAACACCATACGGAACGAGAATTCGAACACGACCAAATCCTTTTCGAATCACAATTACATTTTCTTTAGCCGGTAGAATGGTATTTCCTAAATCGATAATCGTGTCTCCTGCCAGTTGCCCTGCGTTAATGTCATTCCATTCGTATGGCTCATCTCCTATCACTTGACTTCCAAGCCAGTCATAACGGTGAATGGATCCAGGTTCAGGAGTATCTTCACGCGAATCTACAAAAATATACTCTTGTTTCTCTCTCTTTGAAAATAGCCCCGAAATGGAAGAAATCGAAAAATCATTTTTATCAAATAGAAATACGAGTAATGCTCCAATCATTCCAAGCCAAATTCCAGCAGTCGAAAGTAATGGTAGGAGCATCAATAATCCTCCAAAACACATTCCACTATTTCTTAAAAATTTAACGTGTTTAAAAATAACAAAACTAGACAGAGTAATCGCGACCCCCATTGCAAAGAAGATGAATAGGGCTCTTCTCAATGTAATCTCTAAAGCAGATACAATAACCCCGATTAATAAAATACTTAGGATTAGTTTAATTTTCCTCATCTTCTCACCTCCATTACAGGTATTAGTATACCATCTTCTCACGTTCAATCCTATCATGAATGTAAAACTCGTCCATCAGACTTAAGGATGAAATCCAACAAAAAAGAGCTAGGACAACTCCTAGCTCTTCTTCGTTTCAAATGAAATGATTACGCAGATTGAATATCAATAATTCTGATTTTCATTTCTCCGCCTGGTGTTGGAATCACCACTTCTTCATTTAGTTTTTTGCCAATAATTCCTTTGGCAATTGGAGAGTCATTTGAAATCTTACCTTCAACTGGGTTTGCTTCTGCACTACCCACGATTGTGTAAGTTTCTTCGTCTCCATCTGGTAATTCGATAAACGTAATTTTTCTTCCTAGTGAAACAACATCTTTATCTACATTGTTATCATCGATGATTTCCGCAAAACGAATCATTTTTTCTAACGTTGAAATACGTCCTTCTACGAATGCTTGCTCATCTTTCGCTGATTCATATTCAGAGTTTTCAGATAAGTCACCGTAACTACGAGCAATTTTAATACGCTCTACGATTTCTTTACGTTTAACGACTTTTAATTCTTCTAATTCTGCTTCAAGTTTTGCTTTCCCTTCAAGCGTCATTGGAAATACTTTTTCAGTCATACGATTCTCCCCTATATCGTTTTTTTTAGATTATCTCAATCTACAATGCTAAAACTTTAACATTTTATAACTCAGATTGCAAGTCCTATCAAAAAATTTAATATGATTTTTACTATTTTTTCGAGTATTTAGATACTAAAAAAGCCCTTAGGATAACTTTCCTAAGGGCTTGCTAGTTAACTGATTTTTGTTAAAATCGAAGCTATTTTTGTAGTCATTAAGTCAATCGCCACTCTATTTGAACCACCTTCTGGGATAATAATATCCGCGAATTTTTTCGTTGGTTCAATAAATTGGTGATGCATTGGTTTTACAACGGACATGTATTGATGAATAATCGAATCAAGTGTTCTTCCACGCTCTACCATATCCCGTTTAATACGACGAATGATACGAATATCATCATCTGTATCCACATATACTTTAATATCCATCAAATCACGCAAGCGTTCATCTTCTAGGATTAAAATTCCTTCAATTAAAATCACATCTTTTGGTTCTTGATGAATAGTTTTGTCACTTCTCGTATGATTTTCATAATCATAAACCGGTTCTTCAATCGATTCAAAATTAATTAATTTGTTCATGTGTTCAATTAATAAATCTGTATCGAATGCAAATGGATGGTCATAGTTCGTTTTTAACCGTTCTTCAAACGGCATATGACTTTGATCTTTATAATAGTAATCTTGATCAATTTTACAAATCGTTAAATCAGGAAAATTCTCCAAAATTTTACGACTCACACTTGTTTTTCCACTTCCTGAACCACCAGTCACACCGATGACAATTGGCTTTTTCTTATCCATGACCTACTCCTTACTATCAACATACTTAGCTTTTAACTCTAAATGTTCCTCATACGTCTTTGCAAAATAGATTTCTTTTGTATGAATATCTGCAAGGAAGTATAAGTATTCTGTATCTGCAGGTTCTAACGCTGCTACGATAGAATCCTCACTTGGACTATTATATGGTCCAGGGCCAACGCCATAGTTTTGATATAAGTTATATGGAGAATCAACTTCTAAGTCAGATAAAGAAAGTGCTTCTTTATGTTCACCTAAAGCGTACTGAACTGACACGTCTGTTTGAAGCATCATATTCTCTTTAATACGGTTATGGAATACACTAGAAATCTTTTTACGATCTTCTAATTTCGTTCCTTCTTTTTCAATTAAAGAAGCAAGTGCCATAATTTGTTGTAATGTATAGTCGCTTTCTGAAATCTTATCGTAATACTTCGACATGACTTCATCTGTTTTAGCGACCATTTCAGTAATCAACATTTGAAGTGTTTTTGAATCATTCATATCGTAAGTTGCTGGAAATAAATATCCTTCTAGGACATATTTTACTTGGTATCCATTATAGGATTCTGTTAATAACTTAGGAAATTTCTGAACTAAATAACTAAGGAACTCTTCGTCTTGAACTTTTGCCATGAAATCTTCAGCGGAATATTTTGTTGATTTCTCAACTTCCTTAGCGATATCCGTTAATTGTTCTCCTTCACGGATAAGAACTTTTGTGGCATTTTGATCTTTATCTTTACCAGCACCTGAAAGTTCTGCAATAATTTCGTCTAACGTCATGCTCTTAGAAACTTGGTATAATCCTGATTTAAATCCAGAAACGTTTTTAAATTTCAAATAGAAATTAAATAGCTTCGAATTACGGATAATCCCTTCTTCTTCAAGCGCTTTTGATACTTCTTTAACGGAAGCCCCTTGTTCAATTTCAAAGGCTACAAGTTCTGTTTGTGCACTATCCACAGGTTGTGTTTCACTCTTAATATAATTCCAAGTGAAGAATCCACCAATAATAACAATTACTAACAGTGCAATCATAAAGTATCTCATTATCTTTTTGATAATAGATGTTTCCTTCTTACGAATATCACGTTTCGTATCCGTATCAGAAATGAAGGAATGTTTTTTATGTTCTTCTTGAGACATTGTTTTCCCCCTTAAATTGGTATCAAATGATAACCATAGTTGTAGTCATTATACACTATTATTATTAAAAAATGAAGAAAGTCTATCTAAAAAGCCCTTATTATAAGCAAAAAAAGAGCTTGAGTTCCTCTCAAGCTCCCTTATTTATTATAAATCTTCTTCCGCTAAGAATGTGTTTAATACTTCTTCAATCATATCCCATTCCGCTTCTGTTTCGATTGGGTTTAATTGACCTTCAGTACCATCTTCCGCTTCTACATATGAGAATGCTTGTAATTCTACTTCTTCACCTTCCGGAATTCCTGCTGGGTAGCATAATACATAGGACTTGTTGTAATCATCTGATTCAAAAGTAAATAATACTTCGTGTAAAATCTCATTACCTTCTTCATCGATGATTGTAATATGTTCGTGACCTTCGTGGCCTTCTAAGTGATCATGTTCATGATCGTGTTCGTGATGTTCTGTCATTTTCTTTCCTCTTTCTTTTTATTGATTTCCATTTAAATCTAAATAGTTTTGCAAAATCATGACTGCTGCAAGCATATCAATGACTTGTTTGCGTTTCTTTCTTGAAACATTACCCTCTTCGACAAGCATGCGTTCTGCCTGCATCGTTGTCAATCTCTCATCATGAAAGACAATTGGAATTTGGAGTCGTTTTTCTAGGCTTGCACCATAACGACGGGACGCCTCAACACGTGGTCCTTCCGTATTATTCATATTTTTTGGAAGACCGATGACGATTTTTTCAACACCGTATTCTTCTACTAACTCGACAACACGTTTGAACCCGAATTCTGAAGCATTCTCATTAATCGGAATCGTTTCAACCCCTTGAGCAGTCCATCCCATTAAATCACTAACGGCAACGCCCACAGTTTTACTTCCGACATCTAATCCCATTAATCTCATACTAGGCATCTCTTCCTGTAGAACGGATATAATGTCTAATGAGTTCTTCCAAAATCTCATCTCTTTCATGACGACGAATTAGGTTCCGTGCATCACGATGTCTTGGGATATAAGCTGGGTCTCCAGATAACAAATATCCTACGATTTGATTAATCGAACTATATCCCTTCTCATTCAACGCATCATAAACGATGGTTAATGTTTCTTGAACGGTTTTTTCGTCCTTTTCATTAAATTTAAATAGGACTGTTTCATCTATTGAACTCATAGCGACACCTCATTTCACTAATATATACTTATTTTACAAGATTTTGGGTGAAACTACAATCGATACTTACCGATTCTTAATATTTAGAAAGCCTTTCCTTTGCTTTTAAAACAAAAACCTTCCTTAAACTCATCCAAGAGCCTAAGGAAGGTTTCATTCTGTTCATCATTATTTAGCTAAATATTCTTTTAGCAATTCGAATGCTTGTGGAATACCTGCAGGGTTCTTACCACCTGCTTGAGCCATATCGGGACGGCCTCCGCCTCCACCTTGGATGGCTGGAGCAATCGCCTTAACGATATCGCCTGCTTTTAATCCTTTTGCATTTGCATCTTTAGACACAGCTACTAAAAGATTAGCTTTATCTTGTGAAGAGGTACCTACTACAAAGATATCGCTGGCACCTTTTTGTCTCCATGTATCTGCCAATTGACGTAATTCATCCATCTCTTTATTTTCAAGAGTTACAGTGATGAATGAAGTTCCGTTTACTTCTTCTACGTTGTTGAAGACATCTGCTACTTCAGATTTCATGATTTTAGCTTTAAGTTTTGCAATTTCACCGTTTGCTTCTTTCAATTCTTGGCCTAAAGTCGCAACGCGTTCTACAACTGAATCCAATTGAATGGCTTTAACTTCACCAGCTACTTGTTTTAGTAAGCTTTCGTGATGGCTTAATAAGTCAAATGCTTCTTTACTTGTGACAGCCTCGATACGACGAACACCTGCACCAATTCCTGATTCAGAAACAATCTTGAATAATCCGATTTCTTGAGTGTTGCCAACATGGATACCACCGCAAAGTTCGATTGACCAGTCCCCGATGTTCACCATACGCACTAAGTTGCCGTATTTTTCACCAAAGAGTGCCATTGCTCCACGGCTCTTAGCATCTTCTAGCGTTGTTTCAATCGTCACTACTTCTAAACCAGCCCAGATTTTCTCATTTACGATGCGTTCCATTTCCGCTAATTCTTCCGCAGTTACTTGTCCAAAGTGACTGAAGTCAAAACGTAAACCAGTTGGGGTTACAAGAGAACCTGCTTGGTTTGCGTGAGTTCCTAGAACATCTTTCAACGCTTGGTGTAATAAGTGAGTTGCTGTGTGGTTTTTAATGATTTTCGCACGTTCAACCGCATCTACCACTAATGTGTATGTTGCATTCACTTGTAAGTCCGCTAATACTTCTACAGTGTGTAATGGTTGTCCGTTAGGAGCTTTCTTCACTTGTAAGACATTCGCTACAACTGTACCATTAGCATCTTGAATAGTACCATGGTCTGCTAATTGTCCACCCATTTCAGCGTAGAATGGTGTACGGTCAAATACTAATTGAGCATGTGCATCTTTATGTGCAGATTCGACTAATTCATCATCGACAACGATGGCTTTTAATACGCCTTCTTCTGTTGTTGAAGCATATCCAACGAATTCACTTTCTACAGTGATATCACGTAAAACTGCAGATTGTACGTTCATTGATGTTTCAGTATTACGAGCAGCACGCGCACGATCTTTTTGAGCTTGCATTTCTGCTTGGAATCCTTCTTCATCGACAGTGAAACCATTGTCGCTTGCGTATTCTAATGTTAATTCATAAGGGAATCCGTAAGTGTCATACAGTTTAAATGCATTTTCTCCCGAAAGTGTTGTTTCGTTTGATGCTTTCATGTCTGCAAAAATAGTTTCTAAGATAGCTAACCCATCATGAATCGTTTCTTGGAAACGATCCTCTTCGTTTGCAATTACTTTTTGGATGAATTCCATGTTTTCAGTGATTTCTGGATAGTAGCTATGCATAATTTGCGCTACTGTTGGAACTAATTTTGTTAAGAATGACCCTTGAATTCCTAAACGTTGTCCGTGCATTACTGAACGACGGATTAAACGACGGATGATATATCCACGACCTTCGTTTGAAGGAAGCGCGCCATCCCCAATCGCAAAGCTTACCGCACGAATGTGGTCAGCAATGACTTTAAATGAAACATCTAATTCTTTAGAGTCATTATATTTCTTACCTGCACTTAAGCCTTCTAATTGCTTAATAATTGGCATAAATAAGTCTGTTTCAAAGTTTGTTGGTGTATCTTGGATAACAGATACTACACGTTCTAGACCCATCCCCGTATCGACGTTCTTATGTGGTAATGGTGGATACGTTCCGTCTGGCATATGGTTGAATTGAGAGAATACTAAGTTCCAAATTTCTAAGTAACGTTCATTTTCTCCACCAGGATAGTTTTCTGGATCATCTTCTGCTAGAGTTTGATATTTTTCTCCACGGTCGTAGAAAATCTCAGTATCTGGACCACATGGACCTGCACCGATATCCCAGAAGTTGTCTTCTACTGGAATGATATGGTCTTCTGGCAACCCTACTTTATCCATCCATAATGCTTTTGTTTCTGGATCTTTTGGATAATACGTTACATAAAGACGACTTGGGTCTAATGCTAACCATTTTTCACTTGTTAGGAATTCCCATGCCCATGGAATTACTTCTTCTTTGAAGTAATCACCGATTGAGAAATTCCCCATCATTTCGAATAAGGTATGGTGACGAGCTGTGTGCCCTACGTTTTCGATATCGTTTGTACGAATACTCTTTTGAGCATTTGTAATACGTGGAACTTCTGGTGTTTCAGTTCCATCGAAGTATTTTTTAAGCGTTGCAACCCCTGAGTTAATCCATAATAATGTTGGATCGTTTACAGGAATTAAGCTAGCACTTGGATGTACCTTATGTCCTTTTTCTTGGAAGAAATCAAGGTACATTTGACGAATTTCGCTACTTGATAATTTTTTCATCTTCATTCTCCTTCTTTTTGTAAATAAAAAAACTGCCCCATTGCTGCAAGGGCGTCCTACCGCGGTACCACCTTGCTTACAATGAAACAGCTGTTCATTCATCTCTAATTCCGATAACGCTGGAAGGGCGTTTGTATTTCTACAAAATTTTCAATCGGGAGCACGATTTTGATGGCTATTTTCACCAAACAAGCCTCTCTAATAGGTAAAATCTCAATCCGATTGCTTACCTTTAGAAGTATACGAAACGAAGCGTGCTTTGTCAACTATTGACGAACCCTTCCTCTTTTAAAGGAAGATGCAAATACACTTTCGTATATACATTCTTCTCAGATTGAATTTCCATCGAAAACGACTCTCCAAAAAAGAGTGTCAATCGTTCTTGTATATTTCTAAGCCCCACTCCGCCGAGTTCTTTTTTACTCGTCGTATTTTGTTCAATGCCTACCCCATTATCGGCAATACAAATATCTACGAAATCATCTCGCTTAGACACAGTAACCGTAATTTTACCAGGGCGTTCTGACTCTTTAATTCCATGATAAATCGCATTTTCTACGAGTGGTTGCAGAACGATTTTAGGAAGTGTCAACTCTGGAATCCCATCTAGTTCATCAATGTGATATTCCAACTTATCTCCATAACGTTCTTTTTGGATAAACAAATATTGACGAACATGTTCCAACTCTTGGCGCAAGGTTACTATTTCTTCCCCAGCATTCAAGGAAAGTCTGAAGTAATTTGACAGCGCCTTTGTAATTTCCACAACCTTTTTATGATCTTGAAATTCCGCCATCCAAATAATCGTATCTAACGTATTATATAAAAAGTGCGGGTTGATTTGACTCGTCAGTGCCTTTAATTCATAAACTCTAGTCAGTGCTTCTTGTTCTTTTTCATCTTGCATAAGCTTTTCGATTTTCTCTAACATTTGATTGAAGCTTGCAGCCAACACTTGGAATTCTTCTGCTCCATTCTCCTGTGCACGAATCGTAGTATCGCCTTCTTCTACCTTCTTCATGACTTGACCTAATTGTTTTACTGGGAGAAGTTGATACCGCATCAATGCATAGATTCCGAACATACAAATCATTAAACTGATAATCCCAACGGCACTCACAATCGCAAGCAATTTTAATGATGTCTCTTTAAAACTACTAAACGAGCTTACCCCTACTAGGACCCAATCAACGTTTCCTATAGTACTCTTATGAACAAAAAAATCTTCAGAAACCATCGAATCCATCGGACTATTAGAGATATCTTGAACAGACATTTGTTTTTCTACCGACTCGAATACTTCAGAATCCGGGTGGTAAATAATCGTTCCATCTTTTTCAATGACAAAAGCATACCCGTTTGTTCCTAAAGAAAGTTCTTTAACATACTTTTCTAATTCTTGATAGTCTACATCTAAACGAATCACTCCAAGATGTTGTCCGTCTTCTCCTTTTATCTCCTGGCTAATAGAAATAACTACTTGATTACTATTATTCTTCGTCGATTTAATAATAGGAGTATTGGATTTTATGACAGCCTCTTTATACCACTCCTGCGCCATCATATCACTAGACGTGACCATCTCTTCATCCATACCCGTTTTTAAAATTCTACCATCCTTTGTCACAAACAAGATGGCTCTAAAGTCTGGATGACTCTTTAAAATCGTATCAAACAACTGATGAATTGCTTCCTCGTTGTTTGCTTGGCCATTCTGAGCATAGGTCTCGATTTCTTTTGACTTTGCTAATGCGATTGATGTTGATTTTAAATTACTGACATATTGCTCAATATATTTAGCACTCGTATCAATCTCATGAATCGTATGCTCTTCCACTTCTCTATGAAACAGTTCACTACTTTGAACCCAATAGAAGCTACCAATGATGATGACTAGTACCAAAAGCATTAAACTTAGATATCCAAATAATCGTGTAGCTAATGACTGTTTTCTCATACATCGGCTCCATTTCTAAATTTTTTGGGGGTAATTCCCACTATCGATTTAAAGCGGTATGAAAAATAATTCATATCTTCAATCCCCACAGCTTGTGCTACTTCATATATTTTCATATCGGTTGATAGTAAGAGTCTTTTGGCCATTTGAATACGCTGCTCTGTCACAAACTCTTGGAATGACTTACCAAGTTCCTTCTTGATGAGCATACTTAAATAATTCGAGCTGAATCCTAATTGTTTTGCTAGTCCAACAAGAGATAGTTCCGGATTAGATAATTGTTCTAAAATCAGTTTCTCAAAATGAACAGATTCAGATTGATTGGTATTTTTATTGGCTAATTCTAATAGTCTTCTTTGTTTTTCCTCTTCGTTCAATTTAGAGACAACTTTTACGAGCAAGGATTCAATTTCTGTTTTAGTAACAGGTTTTAGGATATAATCATCGACCCCTAATTTAACTGCTGATAGCAAGTAATCCACATAATCATATCCTGTTAAAAAGATGATTCTTAATTGTGGAAACTCACTTCTAGCCAGTTGCGCCAATGTAATTCCATCCATTTTTGGCATATTAATATCCGTTAATAAAATATCAGGCGTATGCTCTTGAATCATCGTTAGCGCCTGCTCCCCATTTTCTGCTTCTTGAACAGTTGAAATTCCCAAGCTTTCAAAATCTACAAGCGAAGCAATCCCTTTTCGAATAATCGGTTCATCTTCTACAATCAAAATCGAATACATAACATCCCCTCCTGTTCCTATTATACTCTTTCATCGTACGATTTCGAGTACGATTTACCTAAAAAAGTGCTTTAAAAGAGAGAAATCCTCATCAGTAATCCCTCTCCTCTAAAGCACCTCATCTTTATTCAACAAAATCTTTCAAATAGCCATATCCTTGAGCATCCATTTCATCTAGAGGAATGAACTTAATCGAAGCACTATTAATACAGAAGCGTAATCCACCTTTATCACTTGGGCCATCTTCAAACACATGACCTAAATGAGAATTTGCAATACGACTTCTTACTTCCACTCGTTTCATATTAAAACTAGTATCCTCATGATAAGTAACTACTTCTGAAGAAATTGGTTTTGTGAAACTTGGCCATCCGCATCCAGAATCAAATTTGTCTCGTGAAGAAAAGAGTGGCTCTCCAGTTGCTACATCCACATAAATTCCTTTTTCATGATTATTCCAATATTGATTTGAGAATGCTAATTCCGTACGGTTTTCTCTAGTTACGGCATATTGTTCCTTCGTCAATGTATTTTTTAATGTTTCTTCATCAGGAAGTGGATACTTATTCACATCAATTACCGGGTCATTTGCTTTTCTCACATCGATATGACAATAGCCATTCGGATGTTTCTTTAGGTAATCTTGATGGTAGTCTTCAGCAACCACGAAATGACGTAGTTTTTCCGTTTCAACCGCTAATTTCTTTCCAAATTGTTCTTCTTTTTCTTTCATGATTTCCTGTATAATCGCACTATCCGCTTCATCTGTATAATAAATTCCTGTACGATATTGGCGACCTACATCATTCCCTTGCTTATTCACTGATAATGGATCAATAACCCTAAAGTAGTATAATAATAATTCTCTAAGAGAGATCTTATCGGCATCATAAGTTACATGAATCGTCTCTGCATGATCTGTACTGTGGATCAGTTGATAATTGGTTGTTTCAACATTCCCATTGGCGTAACCACTGACAACATCAATGACCCCATTGATTCTTGAAAAGTATTCCTCAAGTCCCCAAAAGCATCCACCTGCTAAATAAATTTCTTTCACGTTTGTTGCCTCCTTTTTTGTATCGGATTTTGTCTCTTCTTTTTTAATCAGATTCGTCACCTTATTTGAAATGGATTCTGATTCAGAAGAACTAAGTACTGTATTACCTTTACCAAAATACAAAGCTCCCGCTAAGAAAATAAGAAATACAACAACTGCAATTATTAATTTTTTATCCATTCTACTCCCCCCTCATCTATAGTGTTTCTAAAGTCTTCACGATATCCTCATTCGTTACATGGCCGGGTTGAACTCGTACTACTTTTCCATTTGC
>CAUTST010000021.1:0-26447 GCA_963540995.1 uncultured Streptococcus sp. | reverse complement strand
GCATCTCTTCATATTGCGTAATGGATTCGTCTAGATGCTTGATATCCTTCATCAGTTTCTCATACGTGAATTTCGTCTTTGTATGACTAGTTCCTTGGTAATTCACTAATCCTGCGACTCTGAGCTTAGCAGTTGTTAACTGCTCCAACTGTTGCTCGAATCGTTGCTTAGACTTTCCTAGGTCTGAATAAAGCCCCTTATAGACATCTTCAGGCAATTCCGCATGGTTATGCGTATCAATTTGATAGTAGCCATCTTTATACAGTAAGAAACTTGCGGTATATTCATTCATTAACTGCGTCAGCACCTGAATAAACGTTCCATGAACTTCTGTCATATAGCTCTTCGCACTCGTCATCGCTTTCCCTTGAAGCTCACTCTGGTTTGCGAGGAGGGCAATCGACTCTTGTAGATTTTTTAATGATTCTCCCCATTGTTGGATGGTTTGATTCGTTTGGCCATGCATGGAGGTAATATCGTTAAACTTTACTTGATACGTCATTCATCGTCCTCCTAACCGAGTTAGTCCAGACAAAACATGTCCTAGTCCTTGATCTGTCTGTTTTAGCTCTTGTCCTGTTTCCGCAAACTGAGCAATATCTTTCTCTAACAGCGCATTATAGTTCACTACTAATTGATATAATTCTTCAAATTGCTCCTGATAAAGATCCAGAACGGCAGATTTGGATGTTTTTTGTAGACTCGGTTTATTTACACTCACTAAGCTATTTTTTGAATTAGAAAGAGATAGAATATGCATTCCAAAAATAACTTCTGATAATTGAATCGTTCCGTACATATTTCTCCTCCTTTAATTTAATAGCTTTTCAATAAAATTCCCAAGATTGTTAATTTGCGCTTGGCACCAACCAATGAAGCTCTGTTGGTCTAATTTTTGATTTTCTAGACGTGTAATCTCATCACAAATCGCATCGTGAAACGCATCTAGTTCTCGTTGGCAAGCACTAAAATCCTGCCTGAATCCCTCCCATTGATGCCCAAAGTTTTCCTTTTGCTGGCCTTTCCATTCTGGTTGGTCATCTTTACCCATCACAGAAATCTTAATCTCATGGATTTCGCTTTGGATGTTCCCAACGGATTGTTTGGCCGAACGGAGTTTTGCCAACTTTGCATCAATCGAACTTATCGTTGCTGTAGCTTCGGAAATACTATTATAATGGGAGCTGACTTGGCCTTGAAGGGTCTCAATTTCGCGGTAGTCAATTTTCCCCATAAATTATCCTCCAATGCCGTTAGATTCTTTTAATGCGGCTACATTCCCTTTTGGAATATCTGTTTGCTGCAACATCGCTTCGATATTCTCTAACATGATTTCATTGTCATCATCTGTGTATCCTTCTTGAACCACCTTAAAAATATCTTCTTGATTGAAATAGATTAAGCTGTCTCCAACCATTCCTTCTGGATAAAGGCAAGCACCATAATCAAAACGATACACTTGTCCTTTTACAGGCAATGCAATTAATCGAGCAATAATCATCATTTTCTTCGTATTCCCTTTAAGAATCACGATACTTCCTAACGGTAACATTTTAACTTCTGACATATTTTAACCTCCCTGAATATAACAAACTTTTTTTATTATTTCTTTGCATGATTTTCTTTATTATAGCATAAGCACATTCACTAATTCATCCGTATCCCCCGCTATAATTCTCAAAAAACACAAAAATAATTCATTGAAAGAGATTTATCCCACGCATAAACCCCCACCGAAAATTCGATGGGGGTTGTATTTCTTGTATAAACCTTTGTTACTAGCTGAAATATTTGGTATGCAACATTAATTTCTATGACATTGTTTCTTCTTCCTGATTCTCTACCTCTAACAATTCAATTTGCTTCAGATATGCTTTCTTATCCTCTAACATTTGGTGCTCTATCTCTTCTATTTGCTTTTGATAAACTTTATTCATCTGTTCTTCATTCTGTTCTAATTTAGATAAAAAAGGCTTTGCATGAATAATATCAACATCTCGATATATTGTTAGAATGTAGTCCATTAGGTTAGCACGTCTTCTCTTTGCATATGCTAGTTCGCTTTTTATCGCATCTTGCTGTTGCAGATATTTTTTTCGATTAGCTTGATAGTTCATTTCAAAATCATGTATTTTGCCTTTAGTCATGACATCTACAACCTCATTTAATTGGATTTTTGAGTTCAATTTTGGGAATTGCTCGTAGAAAATCGGTTGCTGATTTTGCGGTTTTCCCTTCAAACCCCTTTGCTAATTGCTCTATAAGCGTCTTAGAATAATAATGATTAAACTCCTCATTATTTGTTTCTAATTTTGGTGCTAATTCGTTCCGTAGCGCCTCCACTTGCATTTTCCAATTAGACATGATTGCTCGGATTGTAATGATTTCATCAAGCTTCATAAATTCGGTGTCGTATTCATCTCTAAAAAATCCATTCCTCAAAAAATCATCATAATATACCATAAATTGTATATTTCTCCTTCCCATTGTTCTTTTGCTGATAGTAACAAATCCTTTTTTTGTTGATTAGGCAAATAACTCCCCTTGTTCTCTATCAATCTCTTCTAATTTCTCAGTTGCATAAAATAAAGTATCCGAAAATTTATATACCTTCTCTAGATGCGCCTTCAATAATTCTCTGTTTAACTGTTCTTTCGATTCATTCCAATTTCTTTCGAAGTTAAATTCAGATATTATAGATTGAAATTCACTAAGCTCTAAATACAATGTAACATTTGCTGCCTCTTTATAAGCTGAGTCTGTTAACACCTTAACTCTTTGTTTGTACTCTTCTAATTGTTTCAACACTCTAGATACTTTATCATCTGATTCTATTCTAGAAAGATGAGATAGGGTTAAAATTAGTTCGCTGCGCAATTTAATTCTGTCGGGCCCATTTGTATACAACAGTTTTTCTTGTATCGATTGAATATTCTTTCTTCCCCAGGATATTACTTCTAATTTTGTCTCTTCGATGATTTCTTGATATTCTTTCATAAATTGAGCGTAATAACGACTTCCATTTACTCCCGTTGAGAGAATCTCCGAGGAAAATCCATCTCTATCTATATTAGAAATTTTATTATCTTCTTTTATCAATTCAATATATTTATTTAATAATTCGCTTAATTTCTCTCCCGCTTTTAAATATGCTGGAAAAAAATTCTCAGTCGCTTCCAATATCGTTCCATCCGAGTAAATTCTATACTCTCCAAAGTCATGAGAATTAGGATTCTCGAACGTCGTTGCAAAATTAAAAGGTACTATTACTTTCACTTTTCCTAGTTGCTCATCTGTATTTCGATTTAACATTGAAACAATATCAAATGGATTTACGTAATACGTCACTTTTTCATTTAGGATTTGTATTACTTCTTCAGAAACTCCGGATTTCCTTAAACTCTTCAACGTATCTGGTCCATTTAAAACAACTATTTCACCAATTTGGTCTAATTCTTCCACGCTAAGATGAGCTACTCCTTGTACAGAAGCAATCGAACCAAGGGAATGCCCTGTAATATTTAATTTTGCATTTGGGGCTTTTTCTCGTAATTCTGCTAATTTTACATGTAGAGCCTCTTCTACTAACTTTCCTTGAGTTATATACTCATCGTGCATCGTAAAAGGATAGTTATTTCCCAGCCAATCATTCCATAAAGGACCTAAATTCTTTAGACTCGGGACATCACTTCCCTTTACAGCCATATACGCGTTCTTTGTATCTGAACTCAATTCAGGAGTGTCAGTTAAAAAATACGCATTAAATCCCTTTTCTTCGTCCGTAAGCAGTCCTTTTTTATACATTAACTCGATATCAGTAGAAGCATACCTTTCAGTTTTATCTTTATGTACATACATTAAACCATTATTGGGGAGCTGTTGTCCGCCAACTATATACTCATTATAATTCACATATGTTTTTGAAAAATCCATCAATCCATTATCACTCTTTAATAATCTAGTATGGAAACTATATGGTCTACTTTCATACGCACTCTGTGCTAAAGATAGATATAAGTTGTAAAAATTCTTTAAATTATTCATAATTATATATCGTATCCCCTTTAATTATGCTCGGTGGTTGGTTCATTGTAATGTTAGACATTTGAGGTAGACTATCCGACTTCTCCAGAAAGAAATCAATCCAAATAACTGTTTCTGGAATTTTATTAAAATTCCCTTCAACTGATAAATTATACCCAACTATAAGCACACCATTACTAATAGGCTCAACTTTTAATGTGTCCCATTTAAAGTTAACAAAATTCACTTTTGGATATTTAGAATGAATCCACTCTACAATCTCGTCCTCATGATCTTTCAACCACGCTAATTGCTTATCTTTTGCCGTCGCAAAAATCGAATTTGCACGCCAATCTGGATTATTTAAACTAAACACTGTAAAACCTCCTACACCTAATAATGCGATTGTTCCTATAATGGCTAATTTCTTCTTCATATTCCACCCTCCAACCTTCTATACCTATTTCTTATTATTTAATTGTTTAAAGACACTACTCTTACCAGTATTATAAGATATTTCATTATTTTTTCATATAGTTTTATTAATTAAAATTGACTGATTCTATAAAGCACTACGTTTTTAACGAATACTCGTATTAAGAAGAACACTTAGTTTTAGAATCATTGAGATACTATCCCAATATGCGTTATTAAAACATATCACGAAAAGATTTTTTGAGATGTATCAAAAATGATACATTTGCATTTTTGGGTTAATTCCAAATCCAATAAAGATCTATCGTTATAGCATAAATGCAATAATCTAATCAGTGCTTGATAAGTTATAAAAAAGAAGGAATTAAACATATCGCTTAATTCCTTCTTTGTTGTCTTGCTAATTTAAAGTAAAAGCAACTTCGGTATTTGGTCCTGCGCTTGAGGCTACATAGTCACTAAATTCATTATCTCCGAAACAGTCATTCACAAATCGAACGTAGTATCTAATCAGTTGATGTGTTTGGGAAAGTTTCGCTTTTAACGTAGAAATCGCACTAGCCTGCATTCCCTCTGCCTCCATCACTTGAATCACGTGATTTAACTCTTGCCCCAGTCGATTCGCGATAGCAGCCACCTGCTTCTGTCCTTTAACAATCTCATCCAAATCAAAAGCATGGTACACACCATCTTCAATAATGGGTTTCAATTGAGGTTCAAGAAGAGCCAACGAATTTTTAACATCTCGAATCTGCCAGATAACATTTTCTATCCTACTGATTGCCGGGATAACGATAGTTTGTAATTGACTTATATTTTCGCGTGTTTTGTGAGGGTATAGGTGTTTCAATTTCCCCCAATATGTTACGGGGTATGTTTTTTTCTCGGTATTCTTACCATTAACAATTTCATAAGTAGTCTGTTCTTCTTTTACATAAATACTCAATTCATAATTACTAGTAATATCTGAAACAGCCCGTTCTAAAACATCTTTAAAAGAAAGAAAATCTTGAAGTCCGTTGTCAAATTTTGTAGTGATTGTTGATATACCTCCGCAACTATTTTTGCATATTCTGAACTACGTTTTTCAACTTGTCGATCAAAGGCTTGAAGAACACCCTTAACATCATCAAATATCTCATCTCTATTTAAATACGCTTGATAGTTTAAAGGAAGAGTCCCATTAATGAATGGAAGCGAATATTTCCCTTCTGATAGTTGTTCTCCCAACCATGAATCCACCTGCTCAAAATTATCAGCAATCCCTCCGATTAATTCTGTAATATTAAAAATACAATGAGCCAATTCATCAGTGTTTCGCATAATCACTTCTAATACTGTTGCCAACGATTCACTTATTCCATCCTTTTTTCCTTCTCTCAAACCTTCACCTTCAAATAACTCATCACTCTTCTTTAATAAAGTTTGAGTCTCTTCCTCAATAACTTCCCAAGATTTTAAAAGGGTAGGAGTTCCTCCGCTTAAGAACGAACTTATATTCCATGTTTTCTCTTTATTAACTCTCTCAACTAAAGGGTCACAAGCATATCTCAAGGTTGCCAACTGTGTATTGCAGACAGTGACATTCAAATCTCCATCATTAAGTATTGGTGTTTGTCTGGAATTAAAATGATGCATCTCTAATTCTGAGTAAGCCATTCCCTCTTCTAACACTCCGTGATTTTTCATAATCACGCCCACGCTATCCTGGAGTTTAAATAATACTGATGCTAATCCTGCTTCTTTAAAAATATTCTTAATAGATTCTGTAACTTTTTCCTTCCGTTTATCGAAACTCTCACTAATCTGATGATTCTTTTTGGAACTTGCTTTAAGAATTTTCTGAATATAAGATAAATCAACTATCCTTTTTTCTAGGTTGGATTGAAGAGAACGTAATATTCCTGGATTTACTTGAATCTTATCTCCACTACTAATCCAGTTTTCATCCGCACTTAGTAAATCCCTTGGTTTAGGGTCAATTCCTTTAACATGAAAATCAACCGTTCCATCTCCATCTATATCAATATCTTTCTTTGCAGTCCCCCAGACAACATCTCCATTACCATAAATAATCCGTTGAAATTGATCGAATTGCCAATACGTTAGATTATGTGTATATATACTCACTCCATAATCTAGATGTATTCCGGTCACCGTTGCATTCCCCGTAATCCCACCAATGGGATCATAGTTTCCTCGGTAGTTCTTAAATTGTTCTGGATGAGCTCTCATATACGCGACTTCTTCAGGAGTTATCATATTATGAATATCCGGACCATGAGAACCCATATTGTCCCATCCATTTTTTAATGCGACATAGATTGCTAAGGATTCTCCGAGTGAATGCCCAGTTGTTGTAATTTGTGCATTACGGAATTGCTTACGAACCTCTTCTGCAAAACGAAGAGCAGAAACCGCTTGTGATTCAACTACTTTAATCCCACCATTTGAATCTCTATAAGACATCTTATCGGTCTGACCAAAACCAATCATCTCGATGTCAGTTGATTTGTCCCTATTATCATCAAAGTTAGTCCCTGCATACGTGATGATTATTTGAGAATAATCTGGTTGTCCATCAGTCCCAATAGGAGCAACCGCCATCGCTTGCATCCCATTTTCTTGATTATCTTCAACTTTTATTATTTTATAACTACCGATATCTAATTCATTATCATATTTCAGTACTGGATATTCTTTAAAACTACTTTCATAATCTTTCCTAGAAGAGTCTAAAAGATATACTTTATCAGAAACGATATTATTTTGAAGTTCTGTTAACATTATTTTTCACCAATATATTTAATCTTAATTTTCGACAAAGGAACATCTTCTTTAATAACTTCTTTCCTTTGTAAATCATCAAATTTGCCAACTGGATTCAAGTACAATTCTCCGTTTTTCTTATCAAGAAAAGTAATATCCCTAATTAAAATGGTAGTTTCTAACTTTTCATCATTGTTAATTCTAAGTTTTAGAATATAACTGCCTGTACTTTCATTTTTCGTAAATCTCAAAAATTCGATTTCTTGTATATTGTAATTTTTATAGATTCGAATGGCGACATTATCTTGTTGTTCCTTCGTGATTGTTGGCTTCGCGCACTGTACTACAGCAAAGATTCCTATCACTATAGCTATGAATATAAATACCTTCTTCATCCTTCCGCCTCCTCTATTCTTCTATACTCATTAATTGTACAAATTCGTAACCTTCTGCATCAACAATATAGCCTTCGTTTGGACGTGGAGATTTTTCGTTTGAGATATACGGGAAGCGAACATATTCTTGGTCGCTGATACGCATTCCCATGAACACCTGTGTCGTCAATTGTCTGTGTAAGGTTACAAGTGTAGAGTAATTCGTCATCAAGTCTTTATAGTTCCCTACAAACACTGGCGTAATGCCGTACTTAGGCCCTTCTAACAGAAGCTCTTTGAACTGATTTTCTGTAATATTTAGATTTTGTCCAAGGATTTGGATGTCTGGAATGATAATGAGTGATTGAGTATACTCACCAGGTTGCGTCATACGTTCCTTCAAGTTGTCTAAGATAATATTCATTCCGTCTTTAGCACTCAGTGTATCGCTGAAACGATGCGCTTCCTTAAACTGATCTAACGGTACTAATCCTAATGGGTCCACAATCACCACTTGAACAGGATTCGTATATTGTTGCAACTGGTAAGCTAATACTTTGTAGAACTGAGTAACACTTCGAACATTATCACTAACTAAAGAAATTGCTTTATCTAATGTAAATGCAGCCACTTCGGCCATTTCTCTCGTTAAACCAAGTAATACTTGATGATTTCGTTCTGAACGGTCTACTTGAGCTTCAACCATTTCTGGTGTCACCACTTCTGGCAACATTGGAATTGGTTGTGGTAATGCACCTGTCCAATAACGAGACATTTCTTGTGCTTCTGCTTTCACTTGCTGAATCATCGATGAATTATCTTCAGAAGTATACGGCACACACACTTGGAATGAAACGACTGTGTCTTGCTTCATTAATCCGCGACCACGGATATCTAAAAGTACTTGGCTTGTACGCCCAACAATACTTGTAACGTCACTTTGTTCAAATAAGTAGAGCGCAATTTTTGTTTTAAAGTTTGCTTGTAATTGTACACGCATGGCATTGAAACGAGACATCGTTGTGATGAGGTAGATTCCTAGAGAGGCCCCCTCACGCGCTAGAATATTAACTGTTTCGTTAAACGCTTCGCTGAAAGTAGCATCATTCACTCCATCAAAACTATCGATTGCAATAAATAGTGAAGGGAATGGTGTTACGGCGTCTCTGTTGTATTGTTGCATATTACTTGAGCGCGCCTCACTAAGAGCTGCCTTTCGTACCTTCACTTCTTTTTGAAGACGACGTAATGATTTCATCACTTTCTCATTATCATCTGCGGTAAAGTAGTCTGCCACATGTGGAAAATCCACTAAAGAAATTAATCCACTCGTTCCAAAGTCATATAGATAGATATGTGATTGCTCTGGCGTTGTTTTACGCATTACATCAATCAATGCATTTTGGATAAAGGTAGACTTCCCATACCCTGGGCTCCCAACAACTAGAATATGACCACAATCGTTGAAGTCAACTGTCAGTGGTAATTGCGCTTGTTGTTCCGGAATATCTTGATATCCCAATAAAAACTCAGGGTGTTTATTTTCACTCCAATAATGTTTAAATTGAATATCTTGGATATCTTCTGCTGCAATTCTCTCTTTTAACGGTGGAAGCCATGGACTTGCAACCTTTGGAAGATGTAGCAATTCGAATACACGCTTCGCTTCTTGAACGACTGCATCCAATTGCGTTGGCAATCGTTTCTGATTGCCGCTATCATCTAATCCACTTAAGTCTTTATTGATTGCTTCATACTGTCCATTATCTTTAATGGCATACACTGTCGTATCTCGGCGTGTAGAACGTACCGCTTCTGGTTCATAATCGGCCCCACTCCAAGCACTTTGGAATAATTCATAGATTTCATTATTCCCAACTTGTAAATATCCACGACCCGTCTGCGTAATTTCTGCAGCATCTGGCGTTTTAATAATTTCACGCGAATCAGCCACATCTTGTACTTTCAGCGCAATTTTAAACTTCGAGTTAGACCAGATTTGATCATCGACAACTCCGCTTGGTTTTTGAGTCGCTAAGATTAAATGAATTCCGAGCGAACGTCCGATACGTGCTGCAGATACTAACTCTTTCATGAAGTCAGGTTGGTTCGTTTTCAACTCTGCAAACTCATCAGAAATCAAGAATAAATGAGGCATTGGTTCAGTGGCAACACCCTCTTTAAATAATTTCATGTACTGATTAATATGGTTTACATCATATTCTGCAAATAATCGTTGACGTTTCTTCAATTCTGCTTGAATAGACACTAAGGCACGATTGGCTTGTGCGACATCTAGGTTGGTAATCGCTCCAACTAAGTGCGGTAGGTCCGCAAATAGGTTCGCCATTCCCCCACCTTTGTAGTCAATCAAGAGAAATGCCACTTCATATGGATGGAAATTCACCGCTAATGAAGCAATATACGACTGTAAGGTTTCAGATTTCCCAGAACCTGTTGTCCCTGCCATTAGTCCGTGAGGTCCATGCGCTTTTTCATGTAAATTCAACATTAATAATTCATCACGGCCACGTAGCCCTAATGGTACTGCCATTGTTTGATACGTATCATTCGTTGCCCAACGATGGTTCATATCTAATGCTTCTACAGAATCTACACCATACATCTCTAGGAATGTGACACTATCTGGAATCGCGTTTCTTAATGTTTGAACATGCGTCACTTGAGCCATGTCTCTTGCGAATTGTTCTTTGGCTTCAGTGGATAATTTCTCAAATGTCACAAACGGTTTATCCATATATTCGCCATTATGGAGGCGTAATGTTCCTTGACGATTCCCTTTGAAATCCACAACAGTGTTTACATGTTCTGGTAGGCTTTCAATCACATCTTCTACAAATAGATAGCTAATTCCAAGATGTGATAAATCTTCATTGATAAACTCCATAATATTATGATCTAGCATTAAAGATAAATCCGTAATCACAAATACATAATGAGGAGTAAAAGTTAGTTGCTTGTTTGTTCCTGCTTGTTCAGCTGCTTGTTTGCGTTCTTTAATCATTTGATAGAGAGACGTTAACAATTGATCTCTACTACGTTGATGGTATACAAAACTACGACAATTAAACTGTTGGAGTTTCATATGCGGTAACCAACGACTCCATTCCCACAATGGGAGTTCCTCTTCACGAAACACTGGAACAAATTGCACATCATGGTAACTATGAAAAGTAGCTAACTGAATAATCGCTTGTTGAACTTGTTCAATGACCGTTCGACGAGAACCGATATATCCTGTAGGCGCCGATAACAAATCATTAGTAATGGGTAGATTTTCCAAGTATTGATAATGAGCTACTAACTCCGTTACTTGTTCACTAATGGCTTCATTGTATTCTGTTAACTCAGATTTTTTATAATCGACTTTAAAACTTGGAATGATTTTCCCTGTTCCTAGACGGTACGTTAAAAAGTCAAAGTGATGAGGCGTCTTTTCATAGAGACGTCTATCCGTCACCTTTGCCATCTCCATTACAGTGTCAACAGATGGATAGTGATAATTCAACGCTTCTGCCTGCTCTTTAGATAAGTCATAAAGCTCTTTATATTTCTCATTCAGATACGCTTTATAGTTCTCCATCTTTTTAGCTTTCAGACGCTTATTTTGTTTTTTGTCTGAGAAGAAACTATGGACTGAAGTGATTAAAGTAATCACCGACATCCCCATCATCATAATCATCATCCCGCCATTTCCTGTAAGAAAATGCGTTGCGACCGTAAGCCCAATCATCGCAAGCGGCATAATAATTAATTTTAATAACGATTGCTTCTGCATATTATCTTCAGTCGGTGGCGCTAAGATACTCACCACATCATCTGGCTCACGTAAAATGAATCGAGGTGAACGGTGAAAATCACTAGTCTTATCCTCTGGTGTATCTTCAAAATCTAACTGCACTAGAGTTGTTTCAATCGGCTCGATACTAGCGATAAAAACTTTTTGTCCTTGAATTCTAACGAAATAGCCACTCGTAGAAAATAGGTAATCTCCCTCACTCATCTGTGCAGGAGTCGTTACCAACTGCCCATTCAAGAACACTTCTTTCTCGGCTACAATTTCATATCCCGTAGCATTTGCTTGAATCAATAATTCCTGGCTTTGAGGAATGCTTACTGCATGAATTTCATCCGGACCAATGGTTAAAGGCTCTTTTGTTAGTAATGTTTGTAGGCTATATTGAAAAACAAATAATTCTGCAACAATCTCATTACTGAATGGAAGGCTATGTTTTCCGTTCGTGTACATACGGTCTGCAAACGACACTTGTCCATTTTTCACGATTAATTTATCTGCAAATGCATTTTCCACAACAAAATCATCACTTAGATGAGTTCCCACACGGTAAGCTCTCTCTTTTGAAATGTCGTAGATGTTATTATCTATCTTAATTAAACAAATCATTTACTGCCTCCGTATTAATTTTCTTTCGTTTTTTGTTGTGTTGGTAAATACTGTTTCTTTAACTCTTCTAATTTACCTTTATAACGGTTAATTTCCTCTGTACGTTTTTCAGATGTTAAGTTTGGATCACGTTGGACATCATCAATTTTCTTCGTCAAACTGTACATTAATAATTGTGGATCATCTAAATAACTTGCAATATCCATTGCTTCATCTACTTTATTTTGTCCGATCAGTACCCAATATCTTAAGTAATCTTCATTTGTTTGTGCTGTAATTTTTCCAAGCACTTCTTTTTGTTCATTCGTTAGTGATTCTGTCATAATCACTGAATACGCAACAATATACTTATCTTCAGCAGAAAGAGATTTACTATCGATTGATTTTACATCTGTTACCACTTGTGAATAATCTTTCTGAATAAATGATAAACGCAGGTTTGCAATTAGCGTTTGTTTTGGTTGCACCACAAATAAATTGAAAGCCAACACAGCTGCCAATACCACTGCAATGACACCTGATAAGATTCCCATCAATTTCCATACAAAAAGTTTTCGTTGAGGTACGCGAACCATTTCTTTCGCTACCCGTTCTCTTTCATAGTCTAGATGTTCTTGCATTTTTTCTAGCACTTCTGAAATCGATTGAGCTGCAATAATATCTTCACAGAATTTATGTCCTTTGTAGAATTCTAATTTTCCTTGCGATAATTCTGTAAATTTAGATTTTGAATCTAGCGTTGCTACAATCATTGATTGGTACTGCTTCAAAAATTCTTCTTCAGATAACCCTTCATAAGGAGGTATTTGTCCTTTAATTCCGCGGAAAACAATTTTTGCGATTCCATCTTGTGTAAACACTACATTTTCTGGCGAAAGCGAGTATGTATATACACTTGTCTCTAAGGATGTAAATAATTTCCCTACATTAATTAAGTAACGAAGACGTTCTTCTAATGGTAATGGATAGATTTTTTCGAATTCTTGAGTATCTGCTGTATCTGCATGAATCATATAAGAACTTTCAACTTCTTCAATCGTCAATGGAACAGCTTCGGGAATGGGCACTTGCAACAGCGTTAATGCCATGGCTACATTCCCTTTGAATTCTTCCTTTGTAACTTCAACACTTCTCACGTTCATTCTCTCTCTTTCTATAAAGTTTCAACGATGAATTGGACCCCGTCACGTAAAGTCCCAATATCCTCGATACGTTGCAACGCTGTTAGAACTACTCCTTTATCATGTACACGGATACTAGGGCTAACAACATTCAATTCTAATTGATAAGCTTGTGCGACAATATGTAATAATTCCTTCATACTAATGCCTACTGGAACTCGTAAATCATATTGCCCATACGCAAACTTTCTTAAATCTAACGTTAAATTAATATACATATTATGCATGATGTGTTTTCCTTTTCTTCAAAAATTGATAAATCGATATTCCACTCATTAATAATCCTAATGCAATGAATCCCACCATGGTTAATGGCGACGTCTTTTCTTCTGGCCTTAACGTCACACCCTTATTAGGAGTGGTTGCTGACTGCGCTAAGAAGAATTGATCTGTTTCAATCGGATTTAATTTTTGAGAGTCTGTCGATAAAAAAAGAAGAGCCTTATCTTGCGTTTCAGATAATGACTCTTCTGCCTGTTTTTTTGAAATCATTTGAGACAAAGAGGCATCAAACAGTTGTTTCAGTGTTATGTCTTGTTCGAAATAAGTTTGCTCATTTACATTCGTTTGAACCGGAACATCCACATTGATTTTTAACGAACCGTCTTGAGCCCATACTTTGCCCGTGAGGACAACCATCATGCCAAGTACAATCATTATGACTTGACTGATTTTTTTCATTGTCTACTCCTTATTATGTTGTTGATAATGTAGCATGCTTCCAACAAATCCAATTACTCCAATAACAGAAATTACTACTGTTGAAATCCATGCTGTAGGTTGCTGATTGATAACTGCATGTAACATATTTTCTGCAGAAACGAATGGTGTTAAATACGCTAATACTGGTGACACATTTCCATAATACGTATCAAATAATTGTCCTAGTGCAATAACGTAAATAACGATAAATCCTAAACTAATTAATAATCCATAGGCTTTTAGCCATGACATTAACGCGTGGTGCATGAAATTAGCACTAACAGCAATCAGAATTGCCATTCCAATTAATGCAAATAATTGTTCAGTAGGTAAACTCAACTTCACGCCTACCACAATACTTACTAAAGCACCAATACCTGCTCCAACTCCTGCTAATAAAGCTAAAGGTAAGAGATGTGATTTTGATTCATTAGATAGATAACGATTTGTGTCCAGTAATTGCCAATTACCGTGTTGTAACATGTATACAAATGCAAGAGTCATCATTGCAATAATCAATACCATTAAAACTCCGGTACGATTATCCGTATGTTGACGTGAAGTATCTCCTCCGCGTCCGTCTGCTAATGTTCCATCAATTGGATGAGATAGGTAATCATAGACTAATGTATTTGTATTGTTTCCGGACTCTGTATTAGACATTACTTTCGTAAATTCGTTTAAGAACGCAGTATTTGATTCGAATTCTTTGTTCATAACATTGTCCATTGATTCGACAGCGTTCTTGTACTCAGTCCCTTTTGTTTCAAGAGTTTTCACCTCATCGTTTAATCGGCTATATTCTTTTCGAATAGTCTCAGCCACTTGTTGATGAGATTTTGTATTATCCATCAATGTACGACTTGCTAACATAAGCGTTGATAAGTCTTTGTTCATTGATAGACTCACACCTGTTAAATCCGTATTGTCACGTTTTTCTGAATCTACAAAAATTGGTTTACTTTCAAGAGTTTCTTTAACTTTTTGAGTTTCCGTCACAATTCTTGTAATCTCAGCATTCACATCCTGCATTAATTTTTGATAAGCATCCATATTTTTCTTTAAAGAGACTACATCCGTTGAAAGAGTCGCAACTCTTGTTTTTAATTCTTCTGGGATTACAAGTTTTTCTTTAATATCACTTGTTAATGTATTCGTTACTAAATCGACTAAGATTTCATCTAGATTTTCAAACGCTAACTGCGCATATAACGAATCTCCTGCCGGCTGTTTAGGATTTGCTCCATCGTTTGAATATAAGTCTAATCCATAAACTGCCTTCACTTGACCTGCAAAATCAAGATACGCTTTTACATCATTAAACACGGCTGTAGAAATTTCTCCTAAGAACGCTTTAGAATCTGTGAATACAGTACGTGCATCACTACCACTATACGTTCTTTGGATAGCCTGTGAACTAGTATTCACCGTTAGGCTTCCTCCATCTAGCGGAGTTAATGTATTGAATTTTTGAGGAGTCGCATTCCCTGAAGCTTGATAATTATTAAAAGCTTCAATCACTTTATTGGATTGTTGAATACTACTATTTAATGAAGCAATATTATTTAATAACTCTTGTTTTTGTTCATCGCTAAGATGAGCAATTGATTCTTCAGTCACAACATTGATTTTCGATAAGATTGGCGCAAACCAACTATCACTTGCGACCGATCCACCATTGTATTTCAATTCATAATCTACACGTAATTGCTTCGCAGAAGCATTATACCCTGAAGTCACTTCCACAGAATTCCCATTTTGTGAGAATAAGGCTCCTTGACCATTAATGCGTAAACTTTGAACACTGTAACGACTATCAACGGCTAGAGTGATTTTCTTAATGTTACCCGCAATATCATTTACAGCAATCTGTCCTGAAATTACTTTGTTCTTAATGTCATTTTCTTTATTGCTAACAAAAGTATCTTGGTTACTTGTTTGTGTTGTTGCTGATGGATTTAGTTTTTGAATAAAATAAACTGTATTTTTTAGAAACTGTTTATCTGCAGCTGATAATGCCATACGGTCAATCGTAGCATCATCATAAAGCGTCATCTGTTGAGCGCTTGAAATAAACTTCTTATCAATATTATTACGTAACTCCGAAACCATTAACCCTAGCGTTTTCTTCGTTTGGTTACTATTATCAGCAAGCGAGTCTGCTACTGCTTGCTTAATTTTCGCTTTATAGGTTGTATTTAAATAAGTATTAATTTCTTCGCTTCTCTTCTTAATATCCTCAACGAATTCATTCAGACGTTTGCTTAACTCATTTGAGTTTGCTAAGACTTGATTCAAATCTTGTCCGTTGCTTAATTCTGGAAGCTTTTGTCCATTTACTTCTTGCATAATTTTCAACGGATCCGTAACTGTCATACTAGAGATGCCTTTATCATAAACTGCCAATTCACTTTCTCTTTTAGCAATCGATTGAGCCCACGCATCTTGCAACTCTTTAATTTTAGCAATTTCATTTTCATATGTTTTATCTACGGAAATAATTTGTGTGAATGATGCGTTTGAATTCTGAATGATTGTATTAAATCCATTCATCACTTCTGCTGCATTATTCGATGAATTAGAAATCCCTTTAAATTCTTGAGAATATTGCATCAACGGTTCTAAAAGCCCAGTTTGAAATTGGTCAACCGTATCTCCTTGATTTTTTACGACTCCAGAAACTTGTTTCTGTGCATTTTTCAAGTTGGCGATTACGCTACTAAAATAAATGCGAATAAGATCTTGGTTAAACGCCTGTTTTAATGACGATACTGCCTCTTCTGCTTGTTTCACTAAAACTTGTTTGTCGGCATTTACTTTATATTGGAACAACGCACGTTTTGGAGCTGTTGCTTCTAACGAAAGGGCGTCTTGTGAAAAATGACTTGGTAAAATCACCATCACTTGATAGTTTCCATTTTCTAACCCTTTTTCAGCTGTCGAACGAGACACCGTTTCAACTTTGTACGGAGTTGTCTTGGCAAATGATTCAATTAAGATGTTTGCAACTGTCACTTTGTCTCCATTATAGTTTGTCCCACTATCTTCATTCACAACAGCAATAGTGACATCACTTTTAACTGTCTGCGAGTCTTGAACTGACGTCGAACGATTTGTATTTTGTGGTTTCACCACTCCGAATAATGATAATAATAATACCGCTATTAAAAGAACTCCTGAAAACAGGAAGACTTTCTTATGTTTCATTTTCTTCTCCCTTCAAATTTTTTAAAAGAAAAAGGCGGGATGCTCTCCCACCTTCTTAGGATAGATGGTCTATCCATTAGTTTAATCCGAATTTTTGAGATAAAGCTTGGTCATGCTCTTCCATTGCACGAGCAGCTCCAACTAACTGAACGTTGATTTGTTCTAATAATTCAGCAAATTCTTTTACTTTTGGTTTTAATTCGTTAAATTGTCTATCAAAACCTTGGAAAGCTTGTCCTTCCCATTCAGCAGCTAATGTTTGTTGTAAAGCTGATAAGTTAGATAAGATTCCATTTACTTCGTTTGAAGCTTTGCTATATTCACGAGCACGTGTTTGTAACGTCTCTGGAGAAACCTTAATTTGTCCCATGTTAATGAACTCCTTCAGTTATAATATTGATTTTTGTTACATTTCGATATTAGCATATTCACAAATAATTAGCAATATAAAAATAAAAATTTCACGGTGAGTATCATCGTTATTTTCACTTTTCTATTAATGTGTTTTCCCTATTTTTAAATTCGCTTTGTTTTCTTCAAACCATTTTTTATATAATTCTACAAAACGTTCTTCATCTATATCTGCATATCCATGAAATACTACTTTATCAATGTCTTCTTGATTAAAGTAAAAAATCTGTTCCGGATTTAATCCAACAGGATATGCAGCTCCTGAATATCCAAAAAATACAACTTCATTATCTTGTTGTATTTGGCAACCTCTACTTAAAATCATCACTTTTTGTTGCCCTTCTTTTAAATAGATAATAGATCCAATTGGTAATACTTCATTCATTATTTAACCTCCTCGAAAATTAATAAAAGTTATAGAAAGTATCTTACAGTAAAAATGTCAAACTTAAGATTATATCTGTAACTTAAACAGGTAATTAAAACAGTCTCCTTTTAGTACGAAATCGTTATATTTAATTAGAAAATATCATAACTGCTACGCCTAGCAGTATCATGAAAACAAGTTTACATCTTCTCGCTATAATTATGAACCCTCGATTCTAATACGATTGTTTAAACTTTATTATAATTTTTCTTTTATTGATACAAGCTGCATTCTCTTTCGATTATAGTTTTGGTCGACTGGTGCCATTCCTAGCCAAAACACAAAGAGAAGATGCGCTAATATTGTGATAGGAATTAAAAGAATGCCTTCTGTTCCGTTAGTAGATTTTAAAAAGAAATAGAAAATAATGGCTATTAGAAGAATCATAAACCAGTTTGAATAGTCTCTCTTATTCCAGTAGGTAAACTTAGCAATATAACGTTTAGCATTCGGCGGAACTCTATCAGCAACTTTCTTCTGAGCTAACTTAATGTAGACTTTCGCAAGAATAAATGCGAGTGCAATCGACACCCCAAACATCATCCACTTCAAAAGCGCTTGCTCGTGAATATTATATTTCAAGAAAACACCCTCTAGCACCTTAAACAGTATCGTTGTAAGTGGTTGAGTTGCTGCAACCGCCCCCATATATTTTGGCGATGGTTTTGCCTTAAATTCAAAATTCTGATCGTGATGACCAAACTCCACCATCTCTACACTGACTTGTTTTGGAATAATCCCAAAGCCATGGACATTTGGTGTCAGTGTACTAGTGTCCATGATGTATCTTTTCCCACTCGAGTCGGTCACAATCTTGTGACACGTAGACATCGAATCTTTAAAAGTTAATTTATTCATTTATTACCACCCAAAACTATAAATTAAATTTTGTAAATTATTTTCAACAGAATTTCCGATAGCATCAAAAAAATCAGTAATTCCTTTCCCAATCAAATCAACATGATCCTTCATGTTTAGATAGTTATTTTTATAAGCATCCTCTACTAATGAAGTAACTAGAAAACCGGCTAAAATACTCCATCCTACAGGATGTGTTGCTAAATATTTAGTTGCAGTAAGAAGAATTTCAGGTGTCATAGCCACATTTGATATCCAAGAAATACCCGCATTTATTAAATTAACTCCTAAATTCGTCAATGTCGCTGTAGTCATCGTGTGAACTATCGCTGTTCCTATTTTTTCCTCTAAGGAATTTAGATATACGTCAATCCCTATAAATACAGATTTGAGCCACGAGATACTAAACGTAAAAGCTCTTCCTACATTATCTCCCACATAATACCCTAAACTTTTTGCCACATTTGCAAAAGAAATATCTACTTCGTGAACAAGTCCCCTTCCTATGCTTTTCAACATAGACTTTCCAACATCTAAAGTATATTTACTAGCGTCAAAAGAAATTCCAATATTCTTAAATGTTTGGCTATTCATAGAGAAATTAAAATACTTCAACCCTTGAGGAATTGCAATATTTAGTTGTTTTAACAAATTATTGATTACTTCTTCTACTGTAGTCCAGCCAAAATTAATAAATTTATCAATAGTCCACTTGACTATTTGATATTGTTGTATCAAATGGATACCTTCATTATAAAATGCGACTTCAGGATGGCCTTCCAAATAGTTTTTTAACCTTTCAAACTCGTTCTCAGACATGTTCAACCCTTTTTTCATAATTTCGGCCATTTGAGCCATATAATATGAAGAGTTTATCCAGTGTTGATCGATTGATTTCATCCAGGTTTCGATAGCTTTTTCATTTAATAGATAGCTACGACCAACTTCACTCCATGAATGAGTTGCTTCATTAATTCCTTTTTGAACCAATTGATAAAGTTCATCTGCTTTAGCAAATACTGCCCTTGAGTTGCTATTAAAAGCTCTTAATTTCGCTAGTTTTTCCTCAAGCAATCGTTTGGTCTCTAGATGATTGTCTTCAATCCGTTGTAAGTTCCTTAAATAAGATGCATTAGGATGCTCATTTCGAAACTCTAATGACATCAGATTTCTCGATTGATTCGCAAGAGTTTCAGCACGATTAATTTTATCTAAAAGTTCCGATTCTCGTAGGTCAACAGTGTCAACTTCTTCTCGATATTTTTTAGTAAATGCTTCACAGCTCTCTTTAACAGCCACATCCAATATCATACCTGCTTTAATAAGTGGTATTAAAATTTTTTGGGAATAGTTTTTCGCAGAGTCGTAAGTAACACCTGATAAAAAAGGAGAAGCATTACTGAACTGGACCAAGGTTCCTTGTAAGTTGTTATAATGGTTGCTTCTTGATTTTATAACTGAGCTAACACTCTGATTTTGCCTATCAGAATCTCCAAGATACATATCAATGCTCATTCAAATCCTCCTTTTTATGATGTAATCGATCTAATTCTTCTTTTTCTAGTATAAGCTTTTTTCGTTTGAATTCTAGTTCATTTTCAATGTCTGCTAATTGCTTTTTGACCATTTTGTTGAGCTGATTCTGCTCCTCCATTAAGTTTTCCACTCGTTTGCTATCTCTAGACTCTTTCAAATATACCGTCATTTCTTCTAAAAATAACTGAGATTGTTTTGACAATTTCAAAAACTCATCTTTTCGAACAGCATTTTCTTTCGCTTCTAGTTTATTTCGTTTAATTTCAGATGATAATTTTTCTTTTCTTTGACTCATTTCATCCATTCAATGTAAACTCCGTCTTTATAAATTCATTTCCTATTTTATCATCTACAGCTTGGAATTCTTTTGTTACGCTATTGAGATTTTTTGACATATCTGCAATAATCTTTGCAATTGTATCAGATGCCATTTTTGATTGATCAATCACGCGACTAGCTTCATTATTGCCCATCACAGTTGTACGATTATCTTTTACAATATTTGAGGTAGCTCTTAAATGATTCACTCCTACTGATAATCCTGTAGAAATTTTATCTACCCCTGATAAGTCAACTTTAATTTCAACCATAATTATTCTCCCTATATCATTCTCATTCCGTTTTTTATTTCATTAAACAATGACTACAGTATACTATATTTTACTGAAATTTACCTATATATTTCACATTTTTGTTCTTTCCACAATATTCTACCTACTACCATTTATATTCTTTCATTTGCTGTTGATTCATTCGATAGTTTTCCTAACAAAAACAGCTCAAAAGCGTTCTATCTTTTGAGCTGTCCTGTACTTGTACTATTTCTAACTGAAGTTGCTTAACCTCTTAATTTGCCGTTTTGGCCAAGGTTTTCGGCTTTGATTTCTTGAATAATGATATGAATGTGTTCTGTTGGAGCGCCAGTGTGTTTAGAGACCACTTCTGTCACTTCTTTGACAAGGGCTTCTTTTTGTTCACGGCTTCTTCCTTCGATCATTTCAACATGAATAAATGGCATGGTTGTGCCTCCCTTCGTTTTCAACTAGTTTATCTAGCTACTCTTTGGTTCTATTCTACTCCTAAATGAGAGAGAATACTAGGTGGGGTGCTGAAAAGACTTCACACCCTGTGGAGTTGGGTTCGAAAAAGCAGAAACGCAAAACTTCGCACAGTGAAGTTTTGCTTTCCGAAATAAAGAGTCAAAAGTGCTGAGACTTCATTTCAAAATGTTCTATATAGAGACCTTTCGACATTATTAGCAATGCCCACATCCCAAATCCTTCGCACTGTGAAGGATTTTGCACGGGTGCATCACCATATATATACGCTAGCGCTTCGACGCAGTGGTTTATTGACATTCTTTTCATCACTCGTGATTCAAGAATGTCTAATAAACTTTGCGAGAAATCATTCACAGTGTGAATGATTTGGAATTCAAGAAAAGCAGAATGACTTCACACTGTGAAATCATTCTTGGCTTCTGTCTTTCTGCCTCACACCCTGTGTAGTCGGGTTCGAAAAAGCAGAAACGCAAAACTTCATAGTGTGAAGTTTTGCTTCCCGTAGTAGCCGCACGACTTGTGCCAAGTCCTTTGCGTTACTCCGGTCCAGTGTTTCAGTCCTGAGCGTTCGCCCTCATATCCTGTTTTAGTCGGGTTCGGCTTCGCAGAAATGGCGTGCGTTTCCCCAAACGTACGCACGACTGCAAGCAGTCCTTTGCGTCGTTCGGGTCCAACGTTCCATTTCTGGACGCGAAGCCTCACACCCTGTATTTTTCTATTAAAGTCTTCATGGTTTTGTTTGAAAAGAGCACGGTGAGGACGGCGGTATTCAATGGGAGCGAAATCATATTTTTAATGATTCGCAGTGGCATGAAGACGGCGAAGGCTTTCCCTGTCATCATATACACCCAGATAGAATTCAGTCCGAGGTTACAAACGATTGTGACGAGTAATACTGTCATAAAGATTTGTTCCCATCGGAGGGGTCTCTTATATAAGAAGTATCCGTATATGAGGCCTCCGACAAAGGCTGTTAATGTGTATCCGAGGAAGAATTGTCCACTCTCTCCGCGGAAGAAGTTCCCGAGGATATCGACTAGAATCCCCACAAGCGCCGCACGCCATGGCCCCAGCATCACCCCTGCGATGGCTGCTCCGATAAACCCGAAGCCGATTTGTACATAGAGCCCGAATTTAATCGCCGGTAGCATTTCCATTACAAGACGAATGGCTACGACCATCGCCATCACTGTAATATCCAGTGTTCTTTTTCGATTATATTTCTTTGTATTTTCCATATTAGCATCTCCTTTACTTGTAAAGAGTTGCTCCATTTAACTACTTCTATTTCTAGTGTTGTGTAAATGCAGCGAATGCGACTAAATTACCGCAATGTTTCCATTTTCGTCCCAGTGGCAACATTCCATCCGCCGGGCACTTAACGCAATAAAGTCTACTCTGATTTTAGGTTCTAGAAAATTTAGTTCCTACTTTCCATGAATCTCCTTTCTTACTCTTGGTTAGAATACCTGTCCTTTCTGGTTGCGTCAAGCAAACATGATTTTTATTCTTTTGAATCGTCCAAATCTAGATGAAAACTTGATTCCCATATTTTTCATAACTATTATTAAATATTTCATTTAAAATTTATATAATGTTAAAGATTGATACCGTTTTCCCCAACGTGTATAATATTATTAACTCTCTTTACAAATAGAAAGGTTAGACAATGAGCAATGAACGTTATTTAATGATGGAATCCGATATTAAGAGCTTATCGTTTCAATTGGAATCTATCACAAAATCTAAATATGACAGCGACTGGCATAGTACGCTCCATACGCACCCTTTTACGGAATTATTTTACGTTATAGACGGAAAAGGCGAGTTTAATATTCAAGGCCAACGTTTTCCTGTAAAAGCAAACGACTTTGTCATTATCAATCCGCAGGTAGAACATACAGAATTATCTTCTCCAGATGAACCGCTGGAATATATTGTATTAGGCATTAATGGACTCTCTTTCTCAAACTTAACGCCTGTCTCAGAAGGCGGACATCCATTTTCATTCTTCAACTTGCGAGATGAACAAAAAGACATCTTGCGTTATTTGAATGCGATGGTACAAGAGGCCACTTCCCAATCGATGAGCTATGAATTAGTGTGCCACAACTTATTAGAAATCTTATTAATTAAAATTTTGCGTCACCAACACTTCGATCTTGAAGTCAGCAAACAAAGCAAGGCGACAAAGGATATTTCGTTTATCAAGCACTACTTAGAAACGTACTATCACGAAAGTATTCAGCTAGAAGACCTCGCTTCGATGACGCACTTGAGCCGATTCTATATTTCACACAGCTTTAAGAAAGAAATTGGCATGTCTCCGATGGAATATTTGATTGCCATCCGTATTAAAGAAAGTAAGATTTTACTGCGAACAACGAATTACTCGATTTCTCAAGTGGCGGATATTGTTGGGTTCACCACTCCAACGTATTTCTCAAAACAATTCCGTAAGAGCACGGGAATTTCGCCAACGGATTATCGGGAACAATTTCAAGGAGTACAGCAATGATTCGACAACCTAAGCGCGATGAGCGACGACAAATCATCCCTCTGATCGAACTGATTATGCAAGATATGGAACTGCCGATTCTGGAACATACGAGCCCTGAAATGCTCTACGCGATGCTAGAAGAAGCCATGCTCGACGACCAGTTTCGCTACGGACTAAAAAACACCCTCGTCTATATTCATGAAGGAAAAGTCGCTGGGGCCATTTTTGGCTATCACGGACACTTAGAAGACACGATTGACGACCCGTTCCACCAATTATACGAGGATTACAACATCGAGCATCAACTCCCACTCTACGAAGATAAGGAGACGATGCCCGGCGAATGGTACATCGATATATTAGCGGTCTATCCCGAATATCGCCGTCTCGGGATTGGTCGTAAATTATTGGTCGAAGTAGAAACCCTAGCGCGCCAACAAGGGGCCACAAAAATCGCCCTCAACTGTGAGAAGGACAATACAAAGGCCTACAAATTATACGAAAAACTAGGCTACACGCCTGAGAGCGAACGCGTCTTAAGCGGTCATCCGTATTACCATATGACAAAAGCTTTATAAAAAATCTCTCTTCGGACAAAATCGTTCAAAGAGAGATTTGTTAAAATGTAACTTATATGTTACATTTTGCTTTTTTACAAAACGAAAAAGAGACTCGAAATTTCGAGTCTCTTATTTTTGCTTCTATGATTATTTTACAGAGGCTTGACGGAGGTTAATTGTACGACCGAATGGAAGTACTTCGAATCCTTCTACGTTTTCAGCAAGTAAGTAGCTTTGGCTTGCTTGGTAGATTGGAGCGACAACCGCATCATCCATCAGGATTTTTTCTGCCTCAATCATTTGTTTGTGACGTTCTACTGGTTGTGTAGCGTATGTTGTTTTCACTTCATCAACAGCTTTATCGAAGGCTTCGCTTGAGTAGTTCGCGAAGTTGATTCCGCCACCTGTTACGTATTGTTCTAAGAAGTTTACTGGATCTTGAAAGTCAGGTGCCCATGTTCCGTAGAAGAAATCGAAATCATCTGCACGTTGTAATTCAAGACGGTTTTTCAATGGAACTGATTTAATGTTCACTGTCACGCCTGGTAAGTTCTTTTGGATTTGCGCTTGTAAATACTCGCCGACCACTTTCGCACTACCTGCATCTGACGTTAATAATGTCACTTCAATTGTGTCCATTCCTAATTCTTGTTTAGCCTGTGCTAATTCTTTTTGCGCTTCTTCTACATTGTAGCTGAGTAAGTCGCCACGGTCTTCCACGTAATCTTTACCCGTTTCTGGGTTTTCAGCAAATCCCTTTGGAACAAGACCATTTGAAACGATTGAGCCGTCTTTTAACACGTTGTTTACAAGAGCTTCTTTATCGTAGGCCATCGCGATTGCACGACGGAAGTGTTTATTTCCTGTGATTTTGCGTTCTACGTTGAAACTCATGTATCCCATTGTTGCTTTTGGAATCGAGTGAAACGTTGGTTGATTTTTATATTGATCGACGAATTGTTCGCTGATCGTTGTGTATTGCACTTGTTTTGCGTCAAATAATTGAACAGAAGTCGCTACTTCTTTAGATACGTTCACCGTTACGTTTTGTAATTGAACATTTGCTGCATCCCAGTAGCCGTCGTTCTTCACAAGTTTCCAAGAAAGTTCAGAACCTGTCCATCCTTCTAATTTGAACGGTCCGTTTGTCACGATTGAATCAGCTGAAGAGCCGTACCCTTCGCCTTTTTCTTTCGCCACTTTTTCAGATTGTGGTAAGAAACGTGAACCTGTTAATAATTTTGGTAAATATGGTGCAGGATTTTCAAGCGTGATTTCTAATGTTTTATCATCAATCGCTTTAACCCCTAATTCTTCTGTCGATAATTCCCCTGAACGAATTTTCTTCGCATTTTTGAACACATCAGCCGATTGCGCCACGTGTCCTTCTTTAGGGTCTACTAATTTACGATAAGTGTAAACGAAGTCGCCTGCTGTTACAGGGGTTCCGTCAGACCATTTTGCATCACGTAATTTAAACGTATAAACAAGGCCGTCCGCGCTCACAGTTGGCTCTTCTGCTGCCATTCCTAATTCAACTTTATTGTCTTTCGCGACACGATATAATCCTTCGAAAATTTGCCCTAACATATCTGAACTCGGCACATCATCGTAGTCCGCGCTATCTAATGTTGTTAATTCTCCAAATGTTGTGATTGCCAAACTTTGTTGATTACCTGATGTCGATGTTGATGTTGAATTGCCACCACATGCAGCCAAACCTAACGAAATAAGTAGTGTCGTCATTAATAATTTGGTTGATTTTTTCATAACAATTCCCCTTTACTGGTATAATCCATCGCCCTTGCGATAGATACATCATAGCATGGAACAATCAAAGCCAAAAATTTAATGCTTAGGATACGAGGCAGAAAGACAGAAGCTAAGAATGAGTTCACAGTGTGAAGTCATTCTGCTTTGTAGTCTTTCGCCCGCAAAGTTTATTAGACATTCTTGAATCACGAGTGATGAAAAGAA